>JAWARX010000036.1:0-12137 GCA_038893155.1 Halalkalicoccus sp. | reverse complement strand
TTTTATTGCATCATTCGTTCAGCGTTTTCGTCCTGTCACCCTCCCCGAGGCGGTTCGGCCGCGAAAACGGGGCGTCCGCTCGGAGGTGACGCACGGACCACGATGAACGACGGCGAGAAGTCAGTGCGCTACCTTCTCTCGATAGGCCGCCGGTCACGAACGGATCGTTTCGACAGCTTCTTTTGCTTCGATCGTTACCCGTTCGAAGAGAGATCCTTCGATGTCACGAATCGGAGGAAACGCGCTCAACTCCCCTTCATGCCGGTGCCGGTCAGTCCTTCGACCAGCCACCGCTGAACGAACGCAAAGAGGATGACGACGGGGACCATCGTCACGGTCGCGGCCGCGGTCACCGCGCCCCAGTCGACCTGTTGGGCCGACTGGAACAGCTGTAGACCGAGCGGCAGCGTTCGCGTTCCGGTCGACTGCGCGAGGACCGAGACGAACAGGTAGTCGTTCCACGACGCGATGAACGCGTAGAACCCGCTGACGGCGATCCCCGGCAGCGAGAGGGGGACGATCACCTTGTACATCACCTGGAGGCGGCTGCAGCCGTCCATCATCGCCGCGTCGTCGAGCGATTCGGGGATGCCGTCGAAGAAGCCCTTCAACAGCCAGATGACGAACGGGAGCGAGACCACCGTGTGTGCGAGGATCAGGCCGAGCTGCGTGTCGATGAGGCCGATCCGAAACATCACGGTAAAGAACGGGATGAGCAACAGCACGAGCGGGAACATCTGGCTCGAGAGGAAGCCGAGGATGACGTAGTTCCGCCCGGGGAACTCGAGCCGGCTGACGGCGTAGGCCGCGGGGATGCCGCAGGCGAGCGTCAGCAGCGTCGTGCAGACGGCGACGACGCTCGAGTTGATGAAGTAGATCAGGAACGTCTCGTTGGTCAGAACGCTCGCGTAGTGGTCGAGCGTTATCTGACTCAGCGGCGGAACGAGCTCCCGCGAGAACAGCATCTCGCTCGACATCAGCGACGAGAGCACCAGCCAGGCGATCGGCACGAGCAGGAACGCGTAGTAGAGGAACAACAGCGCGTACACGGTCGCCGCCCGTCTGACGGTCATGCCGTCGTCGAGTCGCGCCTCGAACCGGTCGACGACGGCCATCAGTCGATCTCCTCCAGCCTGAGGTAGACCGCGGTGAACACGAGCATGATCACGAGCATCACCACGCCGATGCTTGCGGCGTAGCCGAGCGCGTACTCCGAGAACGCCTGTCGGTAGACGTAGGTCGGCAGCACCTCGGTAGATCGGAGCGGGCCGCCTCCGGTCGATAGCCAGACGAAGTCGAAGTTGTTGAACGTATACAGCACGTGGAGTACGATCATGATCATCGACACGTAGGAGATGTTCGGCAGCGTGATGTAGCGAAACTGCTGGACCGCGCTCGCGCCGTCCATGCGCGCGGCCTCGTAGAGCTCCTGGGGGATCGACTGCATCGCCGCGAACAGCGCTACGGCGAAGAACGGCGCGTTCTTCCAGACGTTCATCAGGACGATCATCGGCATCGCGGTCGTCGTGTTCCCGAACCAGTAGCCCGTCGGGAGGCCGAACCGCTCGAGGACGATGTTCACGGCCCCGTAGCCCGGCTGGACCATCCAGTTGAAGATGATCACGATCACGATCACGGGCAGGACCCACGTGATCATCGTGACGCTTCTGAAAAAGCCGATTCCGGGCACCTTCTCGCGGAGCAGTAGCGCCAGCCCGAGCCCGAGTAGGTACTGGAAAGCGACGGCGAACCCGGTGAGAACGGCGGAGTTCGTCAGCGCGATCCAGAACACCGGATCCGCGAAGAACGCCTCGCGATAGTTCTGCAGGCCGAGCCACGCCCTGTCCTCGGGTCTGAGCATCGATCGTTCGAAGAAGCTGGTGAGGATCCCGTCGGCCAGCGGGTAGACGATGACGATCGCCGTCACGACGACCGCGGGGACGAGCAACCCCCACCCCAGCCACGTCTCCTTCGAGAGGTCGGTCAGCTCGCGGCGAACCGTTCCGGATCGCGATTCTGTAGCCATTCGATCGCCTCGTTAGTCGTCCGTCAGCTCCCCTTCGAGGTCGCGTAGCGCTCCCTCGAGGTCCTCCGCGGCCTCCTCGGGCGTCCGCTCCTCGTAGAGGACGTTCTCGATCGCGTCGTAGATCGGTTGGCGGACCGATCCCCATCGGATCTGTGCCGGCGGAACGCCGGTTTCGAACACCTCGATGAACGGCTCGAAGTCCGCGTCGTCGAGTGTCGATTCGATCCCCTCGTGGACGGGGGTCAGCACCTCGCCGGGGTTGCCCTGGCCGTACCGGTCGACGGTCTCGGGCCGGATGAACAGCTCGAGGGCCTCCCAGGCCTCCTCGAGGCGCTCGGAGTGAGCGTTCAACATGACCGGCTTGACCTCCATGTACGTGCTTCGCTCGCCGCCCTCGGTGTACGGGAGGTGTGCGATGCCGGTGTTCTCGTAGAGGACCTCCTCTTGAGCCTCGGTGTCGTCGAACATCGTGATCCACGGCCCGCACTGGATCATCGCGTGCTCACCGCGCGTGTACCCCTCGTCGTTCTGCTCCCAGCCTGCCCCGCGGGCGTCCGTATCGACCGCCTGGAGCTCTCCGAGGTAGAGCTCGTAGTACATGTCGAGGACGCCCGCGAAGATATCGGCGTCGGCCTGCAGCTCCCAGCCCCCGTCGGCTTCGGCGAACAGGCCGTCGACGTGCTGGTAGACGTGCGAGAGGAACTCCTGAGTCTGGCGGACCTCGCCGCGTTCCGTGGTGAAGTGAAAGCCGCTCATCCCGTCCTCGCCCTCGTAGATCTCGTGGGCGAGTTCGAGGAACTCCGCGGCCTCCTCGGGCGGTCCGTCCTCGTAGCCGTACTCCGCGAGGACGTCCTTCCGGTAGACGAGCGCCCGCCCGTTGCCGACGTACGGCAACGCCCACTGCTCGCCCTGGAACTCGAAGGCCTCGAGCGCGGCGTCGGTGTAGCCGTCGAGGAAATAGAGCTCGTCCATTCGGTCGGTGAGCGGCTCGACGAGATCGCCGTTGACGTAGTCCGCCGGATGTTCGATGACGCCCTCGATCACGTCGGGTGTGCCGGTCCGTCCCCCCGTGATGACCTGTTCCTGGAGGTCGTCGTACTGGTAGTCGGTGAGCTCGGGTGGTTGACCGGTCAGCTCTTCGATCTCCTCTGCGTACCACTCCTGGAACTCGCTGTGGTGGTCCTCGTTCCAGAACGCCGCCCAGAACGACAGCCCCTCGTCGTCACCACCGCCGAGGCCGAGACAGCCCGCGAGGCCGGCGACGGCACCCGCACCGGCGGTCCTCATGAACGAACGCTTGCTAAGCTCTGTCATTGGCTTCTCCAGTGAGTCCTCAGTACGTGATGATAAATACTTCGGTTATCGCCCCCGCGAGACAGTAGGTTTATGAGAGACAGCGCGCCACTGTGTGATGTATGCCCACGATAACGTTCATCGGAGCCGGGAGTATGGTGTTTGCCCGGAAACTCGTCGGAGATATCCTCTCGTTTCCCGAACTCGAAGACAGTACGATCCGACTGATGGACATCGACGAGACTCGACTAGCGAAGACGACCGAGGCCGCGGACGCGATGGTCGAGAACGGCGGCGTCGGTGCGACGATCGAGTCCACCACCGACCGGCGCCAGGCGCTCGACGGGGCGGACTACGTGCTGAACATGATCAACGTCGGCGGCACCGAACCGTTCGAAAACGAGATCCGGATCCCCGAGCGCTACGGCGTCGAGCAGGCCATCGGCGACACGCTCGGGCCGGGCGGGGTCTTTCGCGGTCTGCGGACGATCCCGACGATGCTCGAGATCGCCCGCGACATGGAGGAGCTGTGTCCCGACGCGCTGTTGTTGAACTACACCAACCCGATGGCGATCGCCTGCTGGGCGCTCGCCGAGGCGACCGAGATCGAAACCGTCGGGCTCTGTCACAGCGTTCCCCACACCGCCGAGGCGATCGCCGAGTACGTCGGCGTCCCCGAGGCGGAACTGGAGTACTGGGTCGCGGGCGTCAACCACCTCGCGTGGTTCCTCGAATGCACCCACGACGGCGAGGACGTCTATCCGGCCCTCGAAGAGGCGATGGCCGACGAGGAGACGTATCGAAAGGACACGGTCCGTTTCGAGATGATGAAGCACTTCGGCGCGTTCATCACCGAATCGAGCCACCACCTGAGCGAGTACGTCCCGTACTTCCGCACGGAGCCCGAGACGATCGAGTCGATGGCCGGCGAGGGCTACGCCGAGCGCATGGCGACGGCGACCTACCTCGAGGGCTGGAAGGAGCGCTCGAAAGAGCGCGACGCCCCGGAACACGACGTGGAGCTCGGCGAGCTTTCGATCGAACGCAGCGAGGAGTACGCCTCGCGGCTGATCCACTCGCTCGAAACCGGCGAACCCCGACGGTTCAACCTCAACGTCCCGAACCACGACGCGCACGTCACGAACCTCCCCCGGGAGGCCTGCGTCGAGGTGCCGTGTCTGGTGGACGGATCGGGGATCCACCCGTGTTCGGTGGGCGAGCTCCCGCCGCAGATGGCCGCGCTCGACCGAACGCAGATCGCCGTTCAGGAGCGAGCGGTGACGGGCGCACTGGAGAACGATCGGGAGGCGGTCCACCAGGCGATCAAGCTCGACCCGTTGACGGCCGCGGTCCTCTCCCTCGAGGAGGCCCACGAGATGACCGAGGAACTGATCGAGGCGAACGCGGCGTGTCTTCCCGCGCTCGAATGAACGCGACACCGACCGAAACCCAGCTATGACAGAACTCATCGACTACGACCTGTACGAAGTACCGCCGCGCTGGCTCTTTCTCCGGCTCGAAACGAGCGACGGGCTCGTCGGCTGGGGCGAACCCGTCGTCGAGGGCCGCGCGAAGACCGTCCGCGCCGCCGTCGAGGAGCTGCTCGACAACTACCTGCTCGGCGAGGATCCCAGCAGAATCGAGGACCACTGGCAGCGGATGTACCGCGGCGGTTTTTACAGGGGTGGGCCGATCCTCATGAGCGCGATCGCCGGCATCGACCAGGCGCTGTGGGACATCAAGGGAAAACGCTTCGGCGCGCCGATCTACGAGCTCCTCGGGGGACGAGCGCGCGATCGAATCAGGGTGTATCAGTGGATCGGCGGCGATCGCCCCAGCGAGGTCGGCGAGGCCGCGAAAGAGAAGGTCGCTGAGGGGTTCACCGGATTGAAAATGAACGCCACCAGCGAGCTCCGGCGGGTCGATACCCCCGCCGCCGTGCGGGAGGCCGAAGACCGGCTCCGGGAGGTCCGCGAGTCGGTCGGGCCCGAGGTCGACATCGGCGTGGACTTTCACGGTCGGGTCACGAAGCCGATGACAAAGCGGCTGGCGAGCGCGCTCGAACCCTACGAGCCGATGTTCATCGAAGAACCCGTCCTCCCCGAGCACAACGACGCCCTTCCGGCTATCGCGGCGCACACGTCGATCCCGATCGCCACCGGGGAACGGATGTTCTCGCGGTGGGACTTCAAAGCGGTGCTCGAGAGCGGCAGCGTCGACGTCATCCAGCCCGATCTCTCGCACGCGGGCGGGATCACGGAGGTGAAAAAGATCGCCGCGATGGCCGAAGCGTACGACGTGGCGCTGGCGCCGCACTGCCCGCTGGGCCCGATCGCGCTCGCCTCGTGCGTGCAGGTCGACATCTGCTCGCCGAACGCGCTGATCCAAGAACAGAGCCTCGACATCCACTACAACCGGGGCGGGGACGTACTCGACTACCTGGCGGATCCGGGCGTCTTCGAGTACCACGACGGGTACGTCGACGTTCCCGCGGACCCCGGACTCGGGATCGACCTCAACGAGGAGTACATCGAGAAGCAGTCCGAAAAGACCGTCAACTGGCACAATCCCGTCTGGCGCCACGACGACGGCAGCGTCGCGGAGTGGTGACGATGGAACGACTCGACGAGCGAGTGGCGAGCGTCACCGGCTCGACGCGTGGGATCGGCGCGGCGATCGCCGAGCGGTTCGCCCGCGAGGGCGCGTCAGTCGTCGTCTCGGGACGGAGCGAAGAGGAGGGAAAACGCGTCGCGGAGCGAGTCGACGGGGAGCGCGCCGGCGACGCGACGTTCGTCCCCGCCGATATGCGCGATCCGGCGGCGATCTCGCGACTGATCGAGGAAACCGTCACGGAGTACGGCCGGCTCGACGTGTTGGTCAACAACGCCGGCGTGCAGACCGAAACGACCGCCGCGAGCGCCACCCTCGACGACTGGTCGTTCGTTCTCGAAACGGATTTCAGAGCCTACTGGCTCGCCGCGAAACACGCTATCGAGTACCTGGAGGCCGGCGGCAGCGTCATCAACGTCTCTTCGAACCACGCCCGCTCGACGATGCCGGCGCACTTCCCGTACAACGCCGTGAAGGCGGGGATCAACGGGATGACGCGCGCGCTCGCGGTCGAGCTCGGCCCGCTGGGGATCCGCGCGAACACGATCTCTCCGGGCTGGATCGAGGTCGAGCGAACGCGCGAAGAGCTGCCCGAAGACAGAAGAGAGCACGTCGAGGCGGTCCACCCGCTGGGAAGGATCGGCGATCCCGAGGACGTCGCGGGCGTGGCGGCGTTCCTCGCGAGCGACGACGCCGCGTTCGTGACCGGCGCGAACCTGCTGGTCGACGGCGGGCGCGGCGCGGTCATGGAGGACGAGCCGTTTTTGGAGTACGCGGCGCGCTTCGAGTAGGAGCCCGGACTAGCTCTCGCCGACCGTTCGACCGACGGGCGGTTCGATCGCTGCGGTCGGAACCTCGCGTCGCCTGATCGACTCGCCGGTCTCCCCGTCGAATAGGTGAACGTCCGGCTCCGGGAAGACGAGCTCGAGCTCGCGACCGGGTTCGACGACGAGGTCGCCGGCCAGCGTCGCGGTGTACCGGTCGCCGTCGATGTCGAAGTAGACGTACGTCGCCTCCCCGAGTGGCTCGGTCACCGACACTTCGACGGGGATCGCGTTTCGCTCGTCCCCCTCGGCGAGCCGGACGTCCTCGGGGCGGATACCGAGCGTCACGTTCCCGTGCGACGGCACGTCGACCGCCGAGGCGAGGTCGTACTCGAAGTGGGTGTGTGAGAGCGTCGTCGCCTCGCCGTGGCTCTCGGCGGCCGTCTCGAAGAAGTTCATCGAGGGCGAGCCGATGAACCCCGCGACGAACCGGTTCGCCGGGTTGTGGTAGCATTCGAGTGGCGTGCCGATCTGCTGGAGCGTTCCGCCATCGTCATCGCCTCGGTCTGGTCGTGCGTGACGTAGATCGTCGTCACGCCGAACTCCTGCTGGAGGTTCTGGAGCTCGGTTCGCATCTGTGCGCGGAGTTTCGCGTCGAGGTTGCTGAGTGGTTCGTCCATCAGGAACACCTCGGGATCGCGGACGATCGCCCGCCCCAGCGCGACGCGCTGTTGCTGGCCGCCCGACAGCTCCCCGGGCTTCTGGTCGAGGAGCCCCTCGATCCCCATCATCTCGGCGGCCTCCTCGACCCGGGCGTCGATCTCCCCGTCGCCGAGGTCGGTCGTCATCTTCAGCCCGAACGACATGTTCTCGCGGGCGGTCATGTGGGGGTAGAGCGCGTAGTTCTGGAACACCATCGCCATGTTCCGGGCGGACGGCTTCGCGTCGGTCACGTCCTCGCCGTCGAGGAGGATGCGGCCCTCGGTGGTGCGCTCTAACCCGGCGATGCAGCGAAGCGTCGTGGACTTTCCGCAGCCCGACGGGCCGACCAACACGAGAAACTCCCCGTCGGCGATCGTGATGTCGAGCTCCGAGACGGCGACGATCTCCTCCGCCCCGTCGCCGAAGACCTTCGTGAGACCGTCCACGTCTATTTCTCCCATGGGGATGGATCTCGACAGGCCGTGTTAAATCTTCTCCTCGGGTTCGACGCGCCCGCTCGCGACCGACCACGACTGGGGACCACCGACAGTTGCCGATCGTACCGGCCGGTCGTTCTCCAGATGAGAACGTATATTTGCGGAGAGATCTACGGTGACGTATGGCAGACGCGTCGTATCCGGTCGGGGCGGCGGCGACGACGATCCGGGTGACCGAGGCACTCGCGGACGGCGGGGAGATGGGTGTCACCGAACTCGCCACCGAGCTCGGCCTCTCGAAGAGCGCCGTCCACAAGCACCTTACGACCCTCGAACAGCTGGGGTACGTCGTCGGCGAGGGCGGACGCTACCGATTGGGGCTCGGGTTTCTCTCGGTTGGACTGGCCGCCCGCGACCGGCTCGTGCTGTATCGGACCGGACGGACGGTCGCCGACGACCTGGCTGGAACCACCGGCGAGATCACCAGTCTCGTCGTTCCCGAAAGCGGCGAGGGTGTGTACGCCTACCAGGCGACCGCCGACCGAGAGCGCGACACGTGGCTCCGAATCGGCGAACGCGCGCCGCTGCACGCCACGGCGGGCGGGAAGGCGATCCTCGCACACCTTCCGACCGAGCGGGTCGCAGCGATCGTCGACGGCGGCCTACCGGCGTTCACCGATGGGACACAGACCGAGCCCGACCGGCTCCGGCGCGAGCTCGACTCGATACGCGAACGGGGGCTGGCGTTCGACCGGGGCGAGTATCGCGCGGACTGGCAGTGCGTGGCCGCGCCCGTCCTCGTCGACGGCCGGGTGATCGGTTCGATCACCGTCTCGGGCCCGACCGAACGCATGAGCGGCAAGACCTTGGAGGAGGACGTCGCGGGACTGGTCGTCAGCGCGAGCAACGCGATCGAGGTGGCGTCGCTTTCCGAGTAGTGTTTCCTACTGAGAAACGCAGTTGCCGTGCGTTTAAGTCGGCCGAGCGGGTACGAAGGCACAATGGCTGAACACCGCTCACAGGGCAAAGTGGGTCGCGTCATCGAGAAGTACGGTCTCGACGAACTGGGTGCCGAGTTAGAGGCACGCTGGACCGGCGAGCAGGGCGAGGAGATGAGCCTTCGCGCGCTCGCGGACCTGTTCAACCAGCGCGTTCTGGAAGCCGCGATGGAGGCAGCCGGAATGCGCTCGCTCGACGGCGAGGTCGAAAACCGGTATCGGCTGCTGACCGGCGACGACGTCAGCGCGGGGATGACCGAACAGGCCCGACGCGATCTCGACCGGGCGGGCGTCCCGATCGAGGACGTCGAGTCCGATTTCGTCTCTCATCAGACGATCTACACCTATCTGACCGAGCACCGCGGCGCGAGCCACCCCTCGAACGTCGAGCGAACCCCCGAGGAGCGTCGCGAGCGCGAGCGCGAGAAGATCGGGGCGCTGATCACCCGCACGACGGTCGTCACCGAGGACTCGATCGAGCGCCTCGCGAACGGCGAGGCGCTCTCGGGCGGAATCTCCGACGTGTTCGTCGACGTACAGGTGACCTGCGGGCGGTCGATGGCCGCGACGGCGTTCATCGAGGACGGCGGCTGTGGCTGTCAACGACGGGGGTGACACGAATACCGGTGTAATTCGGCCGGCTGAAAAGATGAAGGCTTATGCCCGAACGGATCCAAAATCGGCCAATGTCCTCTCTCGAAGAGCCGGAGACGTCGGTCGTCGTCAGAGCGGAAAAGATCGGCGGGATCGACCGAACGACCGTCGAACTCGACGCCGACGTGACCGCGCTGGCGGGGCGCAACGCGACCAACCGAACCTCCTTCCTCCAGGCGATCATGGCGGCGATGGGGAGCGATCGCGCCTCGCTGAAGGGCGACGCCGACCGGGGACGCGTCGACCTCGACATCGGCGATCGGACCTACACGCGGACGCTCGTCAGGAAAAACGGCACGGTCACCTTCGGCGGCGACCCGTACCTCGAGGAGCCACAGCTCGCAGACCTCTTTGCGTTCCTGCTCGAGTCGAACGAAGCCCGCCGGGCGGTCGTCCGGGGCGACGACCTGCGCGAACTCATCTTGCGTCCCGTGGACGTCGGGGAGATCGAGGCGGCGATCGAGCGCCTGCAGGCCGAAAAACGCGAAATAAGCGAGGAGCTGTCGGCGCTTTCTGCGGCCGAACGCGAACGCGGCGAGCTGGAGACCGAGCGCGAGCGGCTGAAAAACGAGCTCGACTCCGTCGAGGAGGCGCTCGCCGAGGCCCGCGAGGAGCTTTCGGACGAGAGCGACGAGCCGGATTCGGAACGGTTCGGCCGCCTTCGGGAGGTCCAGTCGGAGCTCGAAGACGTCGAGTACGACATCGAAACCGAGCGTGCGAGCGTCGGCTCGCTCGAAGACGAACGCGAGGAGCTACGCGATAAACTGGGCGAGATCACGGTCGAAAGCGACGACATCGACGAGCTGGCCGGCGAGATCGAGCGGCTCCGAGGTCGAAAGCGCGAGCTCGACGAGACCGTCTCCCAGCTGCGGACCGTGATCCAGTTCAACGAGGACATGGTGGACGCAGAGTATCCCGAACTGCTCGGCGGGGACGACGGCGCGCTCACCGACCAGCTGCTCGCGGATCAGGAAGTCACCTGCTGGACCTGCGGAAGCAGCGTCGAGACCGACCGGATCGAAGAAACGCTGTCGAACCTCCGGGAGCTCCGCCGCGAGAAGGTCGAACGACGCAACGAGGTCTCCTCGCGGCTCGACGAGCTGACCGAGGAACGCGCCGACTTCGAACGACGCCGCGAGGAGCGAGACCGGCTCGAACGCAGCCTCTCGGACGTCGAAACCGAGCTCGAAGACAGACGCGGGCGGATCGAACAGGTAGAGAGCGCACGCGAGGCGCTTCGCGGCCGGATCGCGGAGCTCGAAGAGGAGATCGAAACAGAGGAAAGCGACACCCTCGACGCCCAGAAGGCCGTCACGAAACACGAACTCGAACGCGATCGAATCGAGCGCGAACTCGACGCGATCGAGGAGGACCTCGCGGACCTCGACGACCGGCTCGCCGAGCGCGACGAACTCGAAACCCGGCGCGAAGAGATCACCGAGGAGCTCGAAGAACGGCGAACCCGGATCGAACGTCTCGAACGCGAGGCCATCGGCGCGTTCAACGAGCACATGGAGACCGTTCTCGGACTGCTCGAGTACGCAAACCTCGAACGGGTCTGGATCGAGCGCCGCGCGACGGGCGCGGAAGCGACGTTCGACCTCCACGTCACCCGCAGCACGGAGTCGGGGGCGACCTACGAGGACTCGATCGACCACCTGAGCGAGAGCGAACGAGAGGTCACGGGACTGATCGTCGCGCTCGCGGGCTATCTCGTCCACGACGTCTACGACCACGTCCCGTTCATGTTGCTCGACTCCCTGGAGGCGCTCGACTCCGAACGGATCGCCGCGCTCATCGAGTACCTCCAGCAGTACGCACCCTACATCGTGGTCGCGCTCCTGCCGGAGGACGCCGCCGCGCTCGACGACGCCTACCCGAGGGTCACCGAAATATAGACGGAAGTAGTTGTACTACAGCCCCTCCCTGAGGAGGCGTCTGACGTGCCCCGTCGAGTACTCGATGCCGTACTCGCGCTCGACGTGCTCTCGCACCAGCTCGGGCGTCCAGTTCTCGAGATCGTAGCCGAACTCGGCCGGCGGAGCGTCGAGATCCGCTGCGAGCGCCACCCGCTGGCTGTCGTCGAGTTTCGGCGGGCGACCGGGTCGCGAGTCGTCCCGGACCCCGGCGTCGATCCCGCGCTCCGCCAACCGATCGAGCCAGTAATAAATCGTCGATTGGGGGATACCGTAGAGCGCGCTCAGACGCTCGACCGAATCGCCGTCCTTGTACGCGAGGGCGACCATCAGCCGGCGAACCGCCTTGTGATCCGTCGTCCCCGAGAGGGCCGCCCGGAGGTCGTCGGCTCGAACCCCGTCGAGTTTGCCCATGACCCCGTTTCGGTCTACAACTAATTATATCTACTGTCGCCGTTCGACGCCGCTCGCACCGACGCGTTCGCCCTCGTCCCAGACGTAAAAGCCCTCGCCGGTCTTCTTCCCGAGCTTGCCCGCACGAACCTTTCGTTTCAGGAGCTGAGGCGGGCGAAACCGTTCGCCGAGCTCCGCCCGCAGCCCCTCGAGAACGCCGAGTCGGACGTCCAAGCCGACGACGTCCACGAGTTCGAGCGGTCCCATCGGGTGGTTGTACCCCAGCTCCATCGCCCGATCGATCGCGCGGGGCCCGGCGACGCCCTGCTCGAGCATCCGGATCG
>JAWARX010000035.1:0-12218 GCA_038893155.1 Halalkalicoccus sp. | reverse complement strand
CTGTCGGACCTGCGGATTCGGACCAGCGAGAGCCCCTGACCGATCAACCGTCCGCCTCGGCGAGCGCCTCCTCCTTGTCGCCCGGTCGTTTTCATCGAGCACGGTTTGAACCGGCGGCCGCGGCCTGCATCGCGTTTTGTATACGAAAAACGTATACGCGACGCAGAGGCCGCTACACCAGTCAGGAGCGTCGATACGTTCGTTCGACACCGTCGAGCGAAAGCGTCGATCGAGCTACGAATTACAGCAGTACGTTTGTTCGAACGACAGTGGTCGACGACAGACGACCTCCCGAGCCGATCGACGATCCTTTCGTGTTATTGTATAACATACTCTCGAGGAATTTACGACAGTACATCTGTATACTACCGTCGACCCCGCGAAACCGTCCGACAGAACGGTGTATACGGTTTCGTATACAGCTATCGCATACGATCGTCGGGCGGCGGCCGACCGGCGTTTGGCGGAACCGACGCGCTGCTGACGGTCGGCGATAGCGACGAAAGGAGGAACCGGTGATTAGGCCTGCTCGTGTTCCTGCTCGCGAAGCTCCACGCGGCGGATCTTCCCGGTCTCGGTGCGGGGCAGTTCCTTGACGAACTCGACCTCCCGTGGGTACTTGTAGGGTGCGAGGGTGGCTTTAACGTGGTTCTGTAGCTCCGCGACGAGTTCGGCGCCGGGCGAGGCGTCGTCGGTCGGGACGACGAACGCCTTTACGATCTCGCCGCGCTCCTCGTCCGGACTACCTACGACGGCCACCTCCCAGACGGACTCGTGGCCCTCGATCACCGCCTCGACCTCCGGGCCGGGGATGTTGTAGCCGCTGGAGATGATGAGGTCGTCGTTCCGGGACTTGTACTCGAAGCGGCCGTCCTCGCGCTGGACGAAGATGTCGCCGGGGTACGACCAGCCCTCCTCGACCGCGTTGGCCTGCTTCTCTGGGCGGTTCCAGTATTCGATGCCGGTCGGGCCGCGCACCGCGAGCAGCCCCGCCTCGCCGCGCTCGCACTCCTCGCCGGTCTCGGGGTCGACGATCTTGCACTCGTAGCCGGGGACGGGAAAACCGGTCGCGGTCGGATCGATCCCCTCGTCGTGTCTGTGGCTGACGAAGATGTGGAGCATCTCAGTCGTCCCGATGCCATCGAGCAGCTCGACCCCGTAGGCCTCCCTGAAGCTCTTGAACGTCGTCGGGGTCAGCGGCTCGCCGGCGCTCACGCCCACCCGAAGCGAGGAGACGTCGTACTCCTCGGGACCGTCGGGGTGTTCCGAGAGGATCTGGTTGAACGCCGTCGGGATCGAGCAGAGAATCGAGATCCCGTGGTTCTCGATCGCCTCGAGTAAGTCGCCCGGCATGGCGTCCTCGACGAGGCTCGTGCTCGCGCCGAACCGGAGCGGAAACGTCACGAGGTCGCCGTAGCCGTAGGCGAAGGGCAGCGGCGGGTTGCCCCCAAAGACGTCCTCCTCGGTCGGTTCGAGGCAGTACCGGGCGTAGGTGTCGGCGCTCGCGAGTAGGTTCCGGTGGCTGTGGATGGCCCCCTTCGGCTCGCCGGTCGTCCCGCTCGTGTACAGCATCAGCGCGAGGTCCTCGCGTTCGGTTTCGTGCGCCTCGAGGTCGCTGCCGGCGCTCGCGAGCAGGTCGTCGTAGTCCCGGTAGTCGTGGTCAACGCCGTTTCGCTCGGCGACGATCACCTCCTCGACGGTGTCGAGGTCCGGAAGCGCGTTCTCGACCTCCTCGAGCAGGCCGTCGTAGACGACGATCGCTGCCGCCTCGGCATTGTTGATGATGTGTTCGAGTTCGGCGGCTCGCAGCAGCTTCATCGAGGGAAGCGCGACGGCGCCGATCTTTTGGGCCGCGAGACAGCTCACGATCGCCTCGGGTCGGTTGGGGAAGCGAACGACCACCCGGTCGCCGGCCTCGACGCCGAGTTTCGACAGCGCGTTCCCGAGCCGGTTCACCCGCTCCTGTAGCTCGGCGTAGGTGATCGTCCGGTCATCGAAACGGATGGCAACGTTCTCGCCGCGTCCTTCCCGGACGTGTTCGTCGATCAGTTCCTCCGCGACGTTGATCCGCTTGGGGTAGTGAGCCTCCGGGACGGCGTGGACGTACTCCGGTGCGATCCGCTCGTCCGGCAGGTACCCCCTCGGAATACTGGGCTGCATGTCCGGATAATCAATCATAGTTTTGCGAGAAATACCTAACGGTTCTTCGGATCGGCGCGAGCGGGCTTCGCTGTCCGAGTCTCGGCGACCACTCAAACGCGGTCTACGACCTGTCGCCGGTCCAGAACCCGTCGGGATCGAACGTCCGTATCAGCTCCAGTTCCTCGCCCGTCGGCTCCGGCGTCGTCGCCACCGGTCCCTCGCCTACCTCCTCGGCGGTGGGGACCTCCCACGGGAAGTCCGCGAGGACGTCCGCCGCCTCGGCGCCGGGGTGGACGCTCCGGAGGTACAGTTCGCCACCGGCGAACCCGAACGCCGCCTTCGAGGTGACGAGCGCGCTCGGTCCCCCACCGGGTGCGGGGTGGGTCTCGCGGCCGCTCCCGTCGCTCGCGTAGCCGGGGCTTGTCACGTACTCGACCTCCTCGACGAACCGGCGGGGTTCGTGGGCCATCACGAGTACCGTCCGATCGGCCATACACGCGATGTCGCAGGCGCCGCCACTGCCTGGCAGGCGTATCTCGCGGTCGCCGGCCCGGACGCGCGTCGTGTTGAGGTTGCCGTACCGGTCGACCTCCGCGCCGCCGAGAAAGCCCACGTCGATGTCCCCGCGCTGGAGGCGGCTCATGATGTTGAGCATCCCCGTCGTCGACACCGCACGGTTCAGGTTCGGCAGGTCACACATCGTGTGGATGAAGCCGTCAGCTGGGGAGTCTCGCACGACACCGCTCTCGTAGACGGCCATCGCGTTCGGGGCGTGGGTGCTGACGGCGACCTGGAACGCGATCAGCGGCAGGCGCATCCCGACGAACGCGGTGTCGCCGTCCTCGATTTCGGCGGCTGCGGCGCCGACCATCAGCTCGCGGTCGGTGTACCCCTCACTGGCCATAGCGCACCTCCGCGGCGACCGTCGGCTCGGCGATCGAGAGGTCGGCCTCGATCCGCTTCGCGTACTCGGCGCGATCCGAGACGCCGTACACCCATTCGTCGGCCCACTCCTCGAAGCCCTCCTGCGTTTTCGTTCGCTCGTGGTACTCCAGGTAGTACTCGTTGTCCCGGTTGTAATGGCCCGCCAGCGGCGACGGATGCGCGCCCATCGGACACTCGATGACGGCCGTCACCTGTTCGCGTGTGATCGCGACCCGACTCGGGTCGCTCGTGATGGTTTCGGGCTCGACGACCTCCTCGGCAGTGACCAGGACGTTCTCGACCGCGCCGACGGCCGGGTCGACGACGCCGGTGTTACCCCACAGGTGGACGTCGCCGGCGGGACTCGCACGCTGTGCGTGGACGATCGCCCAGTCGGGCTCGATCGCGGGGACGAGCGCGACCCGCTCGCCCGAGAACGGGTCGGCCTCTTCCTCGAAGAGGTCGCTCTCCTTGAAGATATCGCTTCCCAGCAACGACCGTGTCGGGAGGTACGGGACGCCCATCGCCCCCGCCTGTAAGGCGAGCGCGACGCTGAAGTTCGAATGGTTCTCGACCTCGATCCGGCCGTCCTCCACGGCCTCCCGGAACCGATAGCCGGTGCCCCCGCTGACGTTACCGACCCAGGCCGCCCGGACCCGCGAGACAGCGCCGCCGCCGATCAGCTGGTCGAACAGCAGGTCGCTGATCGGGCCGACGAGCGTGAGGTCGTCGATCCCTTCTCGGAGCAGTTCGTGGCCGGCCGCGAACGGTATCGCGTGTTCCAATGCGAGGCCCGCCGCGATCGAGCTTCCCGGCTCGATACGGGCGACGGCCTCCCGTAACGTGGTCGTCTGATCGGTCATGCACTCTCTTCTCCCGAACCATCCTACATAAATCCGACTCCGTTTCGCGCCTCTGTGGGGTAAGCCGGGACGAGACGAAAATTATAAATAGTTAAGTAGACCACTGAGCGCATATGTCCCGTAGAGTCGTGAATGAGAGTAGCACACAGGATCGGGCCTCGACAGCGCGCCCGATAGGCATTACGCGACGACAGTACCTCCGGACGAGCGCGCTCGTCGGGGCGACAGCGGGGTTCGCCGGCTGTCTCGGAGGCGCGGACGACTCCCTCACCGTCGGGTACGTCCTCCCGTTTACCGGGGTATACTCGCTTCTGGGCGACAGCATCGTCGACGGCTTCGAGATGTACGTCGACGAACAGGGCGGGGAGATCGCCGGTCAGGAAGTCGAGTTCGTCAGCCGGGACACCGAGGCGGATACGGACACCGGCGTGTCGGTCGCCCGCGAACTGCTCGTCGAGGCCGGTGCCGACGCGCTGGTCGGGCCCGTCTCCAGTGCGGTCGCGATCGCGATGATGCAGACCGTCGAGAACGAGTCCAGCGCGATCTGGCTCAACGCGAACGCGGGCGACTACCGCGTCGTCCAGGACGGCTGTCTCCCGTATCACTTTCGCACGTCGTTTAACGACTGGCAGACGAGCGCGCCGCTCGCGCCGTGGGTCTACGAGAACGTCGCCGACAACGTCGTCATCACGTACGCCGACTACGCGTTCGGCCAGAACTCTCGGGACTTCTTCGCCGAGGCATTCGAGGAGGCCGGCGGCGAGGTCCTCGGCGAGGTCACCGTCCCGCTGGGAACCGACGACTTCTCGCCGTACATGGGCGACATCGAGGGCAGCGGGGCCGACGCGGTGTACTCGTTTTTCGCCGGCAGCGACGCGGTCAACTACGTCACCCAGTTCCACGAGTTCGGCCTCGACGAGGAGATGGTCCAGACCGGCAGCGGCTTCCTGCTCGACGAGGACTCGCTGCCCGCACAGGGCAGCGCAGCCGTTGGGAAGTACTCCCTGCTCCACTACGCGTCGAACCACGAGCGAACCCAGGAGTTCGTCGAGAGCTACCGCGAGGAGCACGATGAGATCCCAAACGTCTACGCCTGCCAGGGGTACGACTCCGCACAGGCGTTTGAGCTGGCGATCGAGGAGGGCGGAACGGATCTCGACGCGATGGTCGAAGCGCTTCGCGGTGCGGAGATCGACAGTCCCCGCGGCGACTTCAGCTTCCACCCGGAGACGAACGACCCCGTTCAGGACATGTACGTCCGCGAGGTCGTCGAGGGCGACGACGGGCCCGAAAACGAGGTCGTCGAGACGATCGAGGCGGTCGAATCGCCGGCGTGGGGCTGCAGCCTGGACTGACATGAGGCGAGACGATGCTCACGACCGAACGGTTCGGAGGGCGAAATGATCGAATCGCTGCTCCGGGCGACGCTCCTGGGGCTCCAGCTCGGCATGACGCTCGCGCTCGTCGCGGCCGGGCTCACGCTCATCTTCGGGATGATGGACGTGATCAACTTCGCCCACGGTGCGCTGTACATGCTTGGGGCGTACTTCGGCCTGGTCGTCGCCGAGGCCCTCGGGAGCTTCTGGCTCGCGCTGTTGATCGCGCCGCTCGTCGTCGGGCTGATCGGAGCCGCAATCGAGATCCTCTCGTTGCGCCCGCTCTACGGTCGCAACCCTCTCTATCACATCCTGCTCACGTTCGGGATTGCGATCATGGTCCAGGGGATCGTCGTCCAGGTGTGGGGCGCTCGATCCCAGCGGATCCCTGCGCCCGAGGCGCTGACCGGCTCGGTCGCCGTCGGTCCGGTGACGTATCCAGTCTACTGGCTGTTCGTGCTCGTACTCAGCACGCTGCTGATCGGCGGGATCTGGATCGCGATCGAGCGAAGCGATCTGGGCATCCTGATGCGGGCAAGCGCTCACGACACGGAGATGGTCGATGCGCTCGGTGTCGATGTCACGAAGGTGTTCACCGGCGTATTCGTCTTCGGCACGGTGCTGGCGGCGGTCGCCGGCGTGCTGCTGGGCGCATCGCGCTCGGTCCATCCGGGCATGGGGTTCGGCGTCATCATCGAGGCGTTCGTGATCGTCGTTATCGGCGGGATGGGCAGCTTCAAGGGCGCGGTCTACGCCGCGGTGCTGATCGGGCTGGTCATCGCCTACGGGGCGCTGATCGCACCCGGACTGACCCAGCTGTTCATCTTCTTGTTGATGGCTGTCGTACTGATCATCAAACCGAGCGGCCTGTTCGGCGCAACGGAGGCGGCCTGAGATGAGTTCGATCGACGCGATCCTGCGGAACGCGAAGACCGCCGCCGGGATCGGCGAGCGGGCGGGGCCCGCCGGCGAGGAGATGATCTCCTCGCAGGGGCGGCTCGCGGCTATCGTCGTCGCCGCCGCTCTCGTCGTGTTCGCCCCGGTTGCCGACGTCTTCGAGCCGTTCTGGTTGAACCTGCTGACCCGGATGCTCGTGTTCGCGCTGCTGGCGCTGAGCCTGGACTTCGTCTTCGGCTACGCGGGCCTGCTGTCGTTCGGCCACGCGGCGATGTTCGGCGCTGGCGGCTACGCGGCGGCGCTCGCGATCCGGGAGGTAACGACCAACGCGCTGGTCGTCCTCCCGGGTGCGGTGCTCGTCGGGTTTGTCGTGGCGGCGTTCATCGGCTGGTTCAGCGTCCGCGCGAGGGGGATTTATTTCGCCATGCTGACGCTGGCGTTCGCCCAGATGTTTTACGTGATCGTCTTCACCGACCTCCCGGCGGCCGTCCTCGGTGTCGAGACGGTCACCGGCGGGGACGACGGTCTCTTCGGCATCCCGCTGTACGAGGTCTTCGGGATCGACCTGGGCTCGCGGCTCGCGTACTTCTACCTGACGCTGGCGCTGGTGATGGGCTCGCTCGCCGTCCTCGTCCGGGTGGCGAACTCGCCGTTCGGCCGCGCGATGCAGGGGATCCGAGAGAACGAAGAGCGCATGCAGTTCATCGGCTACGACGTCCAGCGGTACAAGCTGCTGGCGTTCGCCATCAGCGGCGGGTTCGCCGGGCTGGCCGGCGGGCTGTACGTCCCGTTCCAGAGCGTCGCCCAGCCGGGGCTGCTCCACTGGACGATCAGCGGCGAACTGGTCGTCATGCTGCTACTCGGGGGAATGGGAACGCTCTGGGGCCCAATGCTCGGGGGCGCGCTCATCATCTACCTTGAGGAACAGCTCGCGGGACTGGCGACCTGGGAGATCATCCTCGGAGCGGTGTTCGTCGTGGTCGTCATCTTCGCGCCGCGCGGGCTCGCCGGGACGATCATCTCGGTCAAGAACGACCCGCAAAACGCGACGGAGAACGCGAAACAAGCGATTCGATCGTATATCGATAAGGTGAAAGGATGAGCACGAACCAGCTGACCGATGACGCGAGGAGCACCGATTCCGAACCGATACTGGTCGCCGACGGCCTGACGAAGAAGTTCGGTACGCTGACCGCGGTCGACGCGGTCTCCCTCGAGATCGCCACCGGCGGGATCACGTCAGTCATCGGGCCGAACGGGGCGGGCAAGACCACGCTGTTCAACCTCTTTACGGGCAAGTACGAGCCAACCGACGGTCGGATAACGTTCCGCGGCGAGCGGATTGACGGCGAACAGCCCCACGCGCTCGTTGAGCGTGGGCTCGTCCGATCGTTCCAGATAACGAACTTCTTCGCGGACCTGACCGCCCTCGAGAACGTCAGGCTGGCGACCCAGGCCTCGCGGACGGGCTTCCGGCCGCGGGACTTTCTCTCGCATCACGCAGACCTCACCGAGGCGACCGAGCGCGCGGGGCACATCCTGGAGCGGGTCCACCTGGCGGACGTCGCCGACCGGACCGCATCGAACCTCTCCTATGGCCAGCGCCGACACCTCGAGATCGGAATCTCGCTCGCGGCTGACCCCGACCTGTTTCTGATGGACGAGCCGACGGCCGGCATGAGCCCCGAGGAGACCAGTGAGACGGTCGAACTGATCGAGGAGATCGCCTCGGATATCACGCTCGTGCTCATCGAACACGACATGCACATCGTCATGGGCATCTCGGACGACGTCGCGGTGATGAACGAGGGCTCGGTGCTCGCACAGGGCTCGCCCGAGGAGATCCGAACCGACGAACGGGTCCAGCGGGCGTACCTGGGGGGCGAGTGAGATGAGCGAGCGAGCCGAGACGGGATCGGCGACCGCGGCGGACGTGCGATCGGACCCCGATCGACGGCTGGTCGTCGACTCCATAAACACCTACTACGGGGACAGCCACGTGCTGTTCGACGTCTCGCTTTCAGTCGACGACGGCGAGATCGTCGCGCTCGTCGGCCGGAATGGCGCGGGCAAGACGACGACGCTGCGCAGTATCATGGGCCTGACGCCGCCGCGCTCGGGCCGGATCGAGAAGGACGATGAGGCGATCGACGGGCTGAAACCCCATCAGGTGCGCAAACGCGGCGTCTCGTGGGTCCCGGAAGAGCGGCGGGTGTTCGGCGGCCTCACCGTCCAGGAGAACCTCCGGCTCGCTGCCCACAGTGCCGAGGGCGACCAGCGAGAGCGCATTGACGACGTCTACGAGCGGTTCCCCCGCCTCGACGAGCGCCGAACCCAGACGGCCGGCACGATGAGCGGCGGCGAACAGCAGATGCTCGCGATCGCGCGGGCGCTGCTGGGGCCCGAGACCGACCTGCTGTTGCTCGACGAACCCAGCGAGGGGCTCGCCCCGCAGATCGTCGCGGACGTCGAATCGATCATCCGCGACCTCAACGACGAGGGGGTGACGATCCTGCTCGTCGAGCAGAACGCCGAGATGGCCCTCGGACTGGCCGACCGGGCGTACGTCCTCGAGACTGGCGAGGTCGTCCACGAATCGCCCGCGGACGAACTGCTCGCCGACCGGACGGCGATGGAGCAGTATCTGGGGGTGCAGTGACCGTGTCGGACGCCGACGAGTGCCGTCCCGCTCCGACCGAATCTGTCGGGGGTGGCCGATGATGGGACGAACCGAACGAGTCCACGAGGAAGCCCGCGTCGAGTACGTCCGAGACAACCGGGTCGCCCGGCTGGTGATGGAGACTGACGAGGGGTCGCCGAACATCTTCCGGCCGGGGAAGGTCGAGGCAATGGCGACCGCCCTCGACGACATAGAGGGCGTCGGCTGTCTGGTGCTCTGCGGGGAGCCGTCGTTCTCGGCGGGCGCGGACCTCGACGCGATCGACCGGACGCCCCAGGAGCTGCGCCCCGCGAAGATCGACACGATCGCGGCGGCCTCGAACCGGTTCATCCGGGCGATCCGTGGCTTTCCCGCGCCCGTTGTCGCGGCCGTCTCGGGGATCGCCGCCGGCGGCGGGCTGGGGTTCGTGCTCGCCTCGGATCTCGTGTTCATGCACGAGGAGGCCGTGCTCAACACCGCCTACGCCCGGATCGGGCTGACGCCGGACAACGCGACGCCCTTCTTCCTCGTCAACACCGTCGGCCCGTACAAGGCCCGGGAGCTGCTGTTCGAGCCGGAGCCGATCGCGGCCGACGAGGCAGTCGATCTCGGGCTCGCGAACGAGGCCTGCGAGGGATCGGACTTGGCGTTCATCGAGACCGTCACCGACCGGGCGGCGACGCTCGCCGACGGACCGACCGCGGTCCACGCCAGGACGAAGTCGCTCGTCGACGCGGCGTTCGAGGGCTCGCTCGATCAGCACCTCGAACGCGAGCGGATGGCGATCAAGGAGGTGAGCGACTCGGACGCGTTCGACGAGGGGCTGTCGGCGTTCCTCGAGAAGCGCTCGCCGGAGTGGGGTTAAAATCAGATGACCGACGATGACCGACACGTGGAGTTCGAGACGATCGATCTGGGTATCGAGAGGGGGATCGCGACGCTTCGGCTCGAAAACGAGCCGGTCAACGCGATCAGTCAGCGCATGCGCGCCGAACTGGCCGAGGCGATCGACGCCCTGCGCGAGGACCAGATTCGCGTCGTGATCGTGACGGGGACCGACGAGGTGTTCTCGGTCGGCGCGGATGTCGCGCTCTTCGAGGAAGCACAGGAGTGGACGACCACGGAGTTCCGGAGCAACTCGCGGGTGCTGGGGCGGGTCTTCGACGGGGTAGAGGAGATGGAGAAGCCCGTCCTCGCGGCGATCGACGGGACCTGCGTCGGCGGCGGGCTCGAACTCGCGCTCGCGTGTGACGTCCGGATCGCCGAACCCGACGCGACGCTCGGTTTTCCCGAGCACAACATCGGGCTGATACCCGGTCTCGGCGGCTGCTCGCGGTTCGTCCACCTCGTGGGGCCCGGCCGGGCGAAGGACATGATCTTCAGCGGGGAGCTTGTCGACGGCGGGCACGCGGGCGAGATCGGGCTGGTCGAGCGCGTCGAGGGCGATCCGGAGACTGCTGCCCGGGAGTACGCCGAGTCGCTGCTCGACCGGCCCCCGCAGGCGGTCGGATTGGCCAAACGCGTCGTCAATGCGGCACGCGATACGGACACCCGGTCGGCCGGCCTGCTCGAATCGCTCGCTCAGAGTACGTTGATCGAGACCGACGACCACCGCGAGGGGATCGAGGCGTTCCGCGAGAAACGAGAGCCGGAGTTCTCCGGGGAGTGACCCGTCGGCCTCTCGGTCGGAGTTGCCGCGTCTCTTGCCGGTTCCTGTAGGCTAGTGATGGTCGACGATCGATAGAACGACGTGCAAGCGATCACCTCCCATCGGGTGCAGTTCGGCGAACTCGCCGGACCCCTAGTCCACGGCGGGACGCTCTTCGACTGGCAACTGATCGCCACTCAGCGGGTAGCGGCGGCCGTCGAGTACTCCTTCGGCGACATCCTCGACGACGGCGGGATCCCCTTCGCGCCGGTCGTCGTCAGTACCTCCGTCGATCGGTATCCTACCATCGATGACGCCGTCAACGTCAAGGCCGTCCCCCTGAGCGCCGGGACCTCCAGCGTCGAACTCTGCTACGAGATGATCGACCGCGGGGGCGACTCATTGGCCACCGCGCGGATGACACACGTGACGATCGGCCCGGACGGCGAGGCCCTCCCACTGCCCAATCGAGTGCGCGCGGCGTTCAAAGACCGGATGTTCGCCCCCTTTGAGTCCTGACCCCGGCGACTCACCGACCCCGCCACTCGGGGTCGCGGTCCTCGAAGAACGCGTCGATCCCCTCGTCTTTATCCGCGGTCGAAAACAGCTGGGCGAACAGTTCTGCCTCGTACTCGATGCCCGACGACAGGTCCATCTCCGCGCTCGTCTGGACCGCCGTTTTCGCGAACTCGATGGCGACCGGGCTCTTTTCGGCCATCGACCCCGCGAGGTCGTAGACACGCTCGTCGAACTCCTCGGGGACCTCCTCGACGAGGCCGATCTCGGCGGCCTCCTCGGCGTCGACGAGTTCGCCCGAGAGGATCAACCGCATCGCTTGGCCCTGTCCGACGAGTCGGGGCAGTCGCTGGGTGCCCCCACCGCCGGGGACGATCCCGAGGTTGATCTCCGGTTGCCCGAGCTTCGCCCGTTCGTGGGCGATGCGGACGTCACACGCCTGTGCGAGCTCCAGTCCGCCGCCCAGCGCGTGGCCGTTGATGCGGGCGATCACCGGCTTCGGCAGGTCTGCGACCCGCTCGTAGATCCGCGGTCGCTTGCTGACCTCGCGCTGCTCGATCACGTCGCGCTCGCGCAGCTCGGAGACGTCCGCGCCGGCGACGAACGCGCCGCCCTCCTCGTCGCCGGTCAGCACGACCACCCGACAGCGGTCGTCCTCCGCGATCGCCGCGAGGACCGCCGAGAGCTCCGAACGCAACCGTGCGTCGAGCGCGTTTCGTGCCTCGGGTCGCGAGAGCGTCACCGTCACGACGCCGTCGACCCGGTCGCCGAGGGCCACCGAGACGGTCTCGCAGTCGGCCCCGACGGCCTCGGGATCCGGATCGCCGTCGCCGGCGCGCTCGCTCATCGTCCGCCCTCCGGATCGCCGCTGACGCCGACGCGTTCACCGTCCTCCCAGACGTAAAAGCCCTCGCCGGTCTTCTTCCCGAGCTTGCCCGCACGTACCTTCTGACGCAGCAGCTGGGGCGGTCGGAACCGCTCGCCGAGTTCCTCTCGGAGGTACTCGAGGATGTCCAGCCGGACGTCGAGCCCCACCACGTCCGTGAGTTCGATCGGCCCCATCGGGTGGTTGTACCCCAGCTCCATCGCCCGGTCGATCGCGCGGGGCCCGGCGACGCCGGTCTCGAGCATCCGGATCGCCTCGACGCCGAGGGCGACGCCCAGCCGCGAGGAGGCAAAGCCCGCAGAGTCCC
>JAWARX010000034.1:0-12447 GCA_038893155.1 Halalkalicoccus sp. | reverse complement strand
TATAGTTTCAGTAGACGCTCCGCAATTAAAATATATAGAGTATATATTACTTGAGTATCGAAGCGTGTTCTAGTACGCCGATTGCGATCCAGTTCCAGTGGAATTGAGCGGCACCGTTGTCGGATCTCGACCGAGAAGTGTAGAACGGGTCCTCCGGACATAGCAAGAGTTTATCTATTATGATTGAAAACACGTACCACGGTCTATGGCCGACGAATACGTGACCTCCGAAACCAATCTGCCGCCGGATCCCGAGGACGAGGAGGTTCTCATTCAGATTAGCGACGCGGACACCAAGGAGATCTTCAGCACGCGAGCACGGATCAGCCGAGATCCCGAGAGTCTCGCCGATCCGGCACCGCTGACCGTCGTCAAGGGACCACACGAGAACACGGAGGAACAGTGGTACATCGACGTCCTCTCGACGACCGTCGAGGCCGGGGCGGTCAACAGGGAGCTGCTTCGCGACGTAATGGAGGAGGTGCGAGACGACGCGAACGTCATCAACACGCGTTCGGACGAAGTGAAGGCCGTCCTCCGGTATCTGGTCGAGACCGGACGGTACAGCTCGGTCTCCCAGGCGAGCCGGACGATCATGTTCGAGTACCTCTCGGAGACGTATCCGGAGCTACTCGACGAGTACGTCGACCTTAAGGTACAGCGCGAGCGACGCGAACTGCTCGACGGCGAGCGAGACGAGGCATGACCGTCGATAGCCTGCGGGAGTACCTCCAGCGTCTCGACGCCGGGGACGATCTCGTCCGGGTCGGCGGATCGACCTCGTGGAACCTGGAGGCCAGCGCGCTGACGATGCTCGCCAACGAGCGCGACGACGGGATCCCGCTGTTTGAGGCGGTCGAGAACGCGCGCCTCGTCGGGGATCCGTACCGCGGCAGCCAGCGACGCCCCTGGGACCGGATCGCCCTCGGGATCGGCCTTGATCCGACCGTCCCCCGGGACGAGTTCTACGAGGAGACCATCTCCCGACTCGGGCGCCCGCGCGAGCCGACCGTCGTCTCCCACTCTGGGGCACCCTGCAAGGAGGTCACACGGACGGGATCGGACGTGGACCTGCTCGAGTTCCCGTGGCCGTACGTCCACGCCGGGGACGGCGGGCGGTACTCGAACCTCCATACGCTCGTCGCGCCGGATCCGGACTCGGGGTGGGTCGACTGGTCGTACCACCGGGCGATGATCCACGACGACGAGACGGCGAGCGTCCTGTTGCTGGCCGGCGAGCAGACGCCGAATCTCTACTACTACAAGTACGAGCGCCGGGGAGAGCCGATGCCGGTCGCGATCGCCGTCGGCGCCGAGCCCGCCGTCCAGTACGCCTCAGTGATGTGGATCCCGACCGGCAGGAGCGAGGCGGCGTTCGCGGGCGGGCTGAAGGGATCACCGGTCGAACTCGTCCCCTGCGAGACGAACGACCTCCTTGTGCCGGCGACGGCAGAGCTCGTGATCGAGGGCGAGATTCTCCCGAACGTCCGCCGGGACGAGGGGCCGTTCGGTGACTACTTCGGGTACATGCACGGGCCACGCCGATCGATGCCGACCCTGCAGGTCACCGGCATCACCCACCGGACGGACCCGATTATCCCCTTCTGCGTCGAGGGGACCGGCGTCGGGTACACCGAGAACTCGACGAGCTCGATGGAGGCCGGCTGCGTCGGACCCGACGCCACGCTCGGGCTGCAGGCCGGCGGGTTCGACGTCGAGGAGTGCGTCCCGTGGCGATCGACGCCGCGGACCGCGTACGTCATCTCGACGGCGACGACCGAACCGGGCTACCTCCACGAACTCGCGAACTTCATCTTCACGACGTGGGGAATGCTCCACGTCGACTTCTTCGTGTTCGTCGACAGCGACGTCGACCCGTTCGACCAGCGCGAGGTCCTCGAGGCGCTCGCACTCCACGCCGACCCCGACGCGGATTTCCACCAGTTCGGCGTCGAGACGATGCCGAAGGTGCCGCTGAACATCTACCAAACGCCCAGCGAGAAGGGCAACGTCCAGACGGGTACCTCGAAGGCCAAGACCGCGAAGGCCTACATCGACGCGACGCGGGCCGAGGGAGCCGGCGACGAGGGTTCGATCGGAGAACCGGACGCACGCCGGCGGGCACGGGCGATCCTCAAAGCGGCCGGGGTCGATCCCGAGGACCTGCCGTCCGTCGGCGGGGAGGCGAGCGGATGAGCGCGCTCCGCAAACACCTCGGTCGGCTCGAGGCGGACGGGGATCTGCTCTCGATCGCAGAGTGGGTCCACTGGGACGAGGAGGCCGCGGCCGTCGCCGGCGAGGCGCTTCGGGGAAGCCAGCGCGCGCTCCGATTCACCTCGACACCCGGCGTGGTCGAGTTCGCCAGCGGCGTCTACGCCGGTCGGTCGGGAATCGAACGCCGGGAGCACCGACCGTGGTGCCGGATCGCGACCGGAATCGGCATCGAGGGCGACGGCTACGTCGGGCTGCTCGATACACTCTCCGAGCAGACGAAACGCGAACTCGACGACGTTCTGTTCCGCGAGCCGGCCGCGGACGTTTGCGAGGGGATCGACCTCTACTCGCTCGGGCTCCCGACGGTCGCGGCTAGCGGACCGCAGCTGGTCGGCCTCGGGCTGCTCGCCGTCGAGCGCGAGGGGCGGACCTCGTGGGCGCCGGTCCGCGGGACGATCCGTCGGCGGTCGGAGCTCCGACTGTCGGTTCCCCGGTCGTTCGCGAAGTGGTGTGGCGACGGGCAGCCCGCGAGCGTCTGTCTCGGCGTCGGCGCGCCCGCGCTGCTGGCCGCGCTGCAGGGCTGGACGCTCGACCGGACCGACCCCGAGGTCCCCGCGCGGGCGGCCGCGCTCGGCACGAGGGCGATGGCCGGGGTCGACGGGCGGGTCGTCCCCGCCTCGACGGAGGTGCGCGTCGACGGGTCGCTGCGCCCCGCCGATCCCCCTGTCGGTCCGCTCGCTACCTGGGAGCGGGGCTGTGAGACGGCCGCTATCTCGCTCGACGCCGGGGCCGTCGCGCTGCGCGAGGATCCGGTCGTCCCCTTCGTCCCCCTCGGCGCGCCGCTGACCGACGACGTGCACCTGACGGGGCTCGTCGAGGCGGCGGCGCTGTACCGCCGCATCAACGGCTACTGGGGGGTCGCGCCGGTTTCGTGGGTTCGGCTTCCCGCCGAGAGTCGCCTCGGTCTCTGTCTGGTCTCCAGCGAGATCCTCTACTCGGGGTTCGACTGGCAGCTCGCGAACGCCCTGTTTTCCTTTTCGGAGTTCTTCGATACGGTGTTGATACTCGACGACGACGGCGAACGCGAGGACCTCGCGCGGGCACTCGACGACATGTGGGTGAAAGCCCACCCCGGCAACGACTGGGTCTTCAGCGAGCCGAACGCGCCCGCCGCGAGCGCGCCGCGTTACCGCCGCGACGGCGAAACCGGCTCTCGACTCTACATCAACGCGACCTGGGACCCTTGGTGGGACGAGGAGTACATCGCACCGCGCGTGAGCTTCGAATCCTCGTACCCCGAGGAAGTCCGCGAAGCGGCGCTCGATCGCTGGGACCAACTCGCCGGGGGTTCGAATGAGTGAACCGGCCCGGATCCCCGTCGGGGCGGGCACGCCCGAGGGGATAAACAGCGCCTACCATCTCCCCGACCGGGGCGTCGTCGTCGACCCGGGGCCGCCGACCGACGCGGCGTGGGACACGCTCACCGACGCGCTCGGATCGCTCGACGACGTCGAGTGCGTGCTCGTGACCCACTGGCACGCCGACCACGCCGGCCTCGCCTGCCGACTGGCCGAGGCGGCCGGCGCGACGATCCACATGCACGCGGCGGACGCCCCCCTCGTCGGCGCGTACGCCGCCGAACGCGAGCGGCGTCTCGAACGCGACGTGGCGGCGCTTCGACGCTGGGGCGTCCCCGAAGATCGCCGAGCGGCACTCGTCGAAAGCGACACGCCATCGGCGCTGCCCGGCGCGTACGACGTGCGGGAACACGAGGACGGCGAGACGGTCGCCGGGGTGGAGTTCCTGCACACGCCCGGCCACACGCTGGGACACACCTCTTTCGTAGCCGGCGGAACCCTGTTGCTCGGAGATCTACTGCTGCCGACGTACACGCCGAACGTCGGCGGGAGCGACACCCGGATCGACGATCCACTCTCCGTGTACCTGCCCGCGATCGACCGGGTGAACGCCCGGTTCGATAGTGGAGAACCGGGACACGGGACGACGATGGACGTCGACCGGGCGGTCCAAACGGTCAAAACGCACCACCGCGAGCGCGCCACGGCGGCCTTCGCGGCGGTTGAGCGGATGGGCGCGGCCACGCCGTGGGCCGTCGCCTGCGACCTCTTCGGCGGGATGGACGGCCTCCACGTCAAGTTCGGGGCCGGCGAGGCCGCCGCGCACCTCGAACGGCTCGCCGCCCTCGCACTCCTCGAACGCCGCGGCGAGGACCCGGTCCGGTACCGAGCGCGGGTCCCCGACTACCCCTCGGGCCTGAACTTGACGCCGTAGCGCGGGATACCCTCCTGGGTGTAGATCCGCCTGATCGTCGCCCGGACCGTATCGCCGACCGTGACCGCCTCCGGATCCGTATCCGTGAGCTGTGCGGGGAGCGTCACCGTCCCGGTTTCGCTCTCGAGCGCGACGATCGCGACGGCGTACGCGCCCTCGCGTTGCTGGAGTTCGGCGAACTCGGGGGGAGCGCCGCCCTGGCCGATGACCGTCAGCGCCCGGATCGTCCCCCGCCGGGGCGCCTCGAAGCGCTCGAACTCGACGCGGGCGTGACACGCCTGGCAGGCTCCTCTCGGCGGGAACGTGACGCCGCCACACTCGGGACAGCGCCCGGCGAGAAGCCGGTAGCGCTGGTCGAGCGACCGACGCCAGTTCGGGAGGCTCACGTTCGCGCCGCCGCCGGCGACCTCGCCGTCGACGACGTAGCCCCGCTTGCGGAGGTACTCGGTATACCCGATCGCCTCTCCCCCGTCGAGATCGTCGAGTCCGGCGACCGGCAGACCGCTCGCGAGGCCGACCGCGACCGCACTTCCCCCGCCGAAGAAGCCGCCGACCGTCGTCTCGCCCTCCTCGATGCCTGCGAGCGCGGCGAGCAGCCCGATCGGGACCGTCGCCGCGCCGGCGTCGCCGACCCGATCCACGACGGTCCCGGCCGCCACGGCCTCGTTCGAAAGGGGCAGGTCGCCGGCGACGCGGTACGGGAACCGGCCGTCGCGCTGGTGGAGCGCCGCGGCCGTCGCCTCGCTCGCGTCGACCGCCAGGTCCGTCACCGCCTCGGTCACGGCCGCGCGGACCGCCTCGCGCTCGTAGGTCGTGATCCCGAGCGAGTCGACCTCGCGTTCGTCCCGCGGCCGGAAGCGCACGCCGGGGGCCTCGTCGCTGTGCCAGGCGATATCTCGGATCGGGACCGCCGCGTCCTCGGCGATCACGAACGCCGCCGCACCCGCACCGAGGGGGTGATCGGCGTCGGCGGGCTCGCCCTCGGGACAGTCCGCGGCGACGACCAGCGCCGGCCCGTCGGCGTCGAGCGCCCGCGCGAGCGCTTCGCCGCCCGCGGCGGTGTGCTGGGTCGAAACGGCGCCGGCGACGTCCTCGGGCAGCGCGAGCATTCGGACGAGCCGGGCGAGGAACTCGCCCTCCGCCAGCGGCGGGGTCGTCGTCGCCGCCGCCACGAGCGAGACAGACGAGCGGTCGATCGAGACGTTCCCGAGGGCGCGCTCGGCCGCCCCGACGGCCATCGTCAGCGCGTCCTCGTCGGCCGCGGGGACCGCCTTCCGGTCGATCCCGCTCGCGTGGGCCGTCCCCCACGCCTCGCCGATCTCGTCGGTCGTCAGCCGAGCGCGGGGGAGGTAGATCCCCGCGGCGTCGATCCCCCTCATGCCCCCACCTCCCGTTCGAGGACGTGAACCGTCACGCCGCCGCCGCTGCCCCCGACGTTGTGCGCGAGGGCGTAGCGGGCCCCCTCGACCTGGACGTTGGCCTCGCCGCGAAGCTGGTCGAACAGCTCGACGATCTGTCCGGTGCCCGTCGCGCCGATCGGGTGGCCCTTCGATTTCAGCCCGCCGCTAGTGTTCGTGGGGAGTTCGCCGTCGGGATCGGTCGCGCCCTTCCGAAGGAGCCGGCCGCTCTCGCCGCGCTCGCAGAACCCCAGGTCCTCGTAGGCGAGCAGTTCGGCGATCGCAAAGCAGTCGTGGACTTCGGCGACGTCGAGCTCCTCGGGGGCGATTCCGGCCTCCTCGTAGGCGGCCTCGCCGGCCCGGACGCTCGCCGGGATGCTCGTCAGCGTGCCCCGCTGAAAGAGGCCGACCCGTCCGCTCGACGCCCCCGCACCCGCGACGCGGATCGGGTCGTCGCCGTGCTCGCGGGCGACCTCTTCGCTCGCGACGAGCGCCGCGCTCGCGCCGTCCGTGGTCGGACAGCAGTGATACAGATTGAGCGGATCGGCGACCGCCGGCGCGGAGACGGCGTCCTCGAGCGAACACTCGAAGCCGAGGTGAGCCTTGGGGTTCTTCGCGCCGTTCGCGTGGTTCTTCACGGCGACCCGCGAGAGGTCCTCGACGGTCGTCCCGTACTCGGCCATGTGGGCGCTCGCCATCTGGGCGTAGACGCCCGCGAACGTCGTCCCGCTGATGCGCTCCCACTCGGTCTCGCCGCTGACACCGAGCCACCACTTCGTCCCGTCGGCGCTCGTGTCGGTCATCACCTCGTAGCCGCCGGCAAGCGCCACGTCGGCCATGCCCGACCGGACGGCGGTGACGGCCTGGCGGAAGGCGTAGCCGCTCGCCGCACAGGCGTTCTCGATCCTGGTCGTTGGGATGCCGTGCAGGCCGACGTGTTCGGTCACGGCCGGCCCCGAGAGGCCGATCTGCCGGCCGCCGACGCCGAGCGTTCCGAGATAGGCCTCGTCGATCGCTTCCGAGAACTCGCCCTCGACGCTCCCGACGGCGGCGTCGAACGCGTCCTCGAACAGCGTGAGGTACGTCTCCTCGGGAAAGGAGCCGAACGCCGACTGCCCGGCCCCGATCACGTATGCGTCTCGCATGCCCCCGTGTTCCCGCCCACGTGACTTATAAAAATTGGTTCGGCCATCCCGACACTCGTCGAGATCGCTCCGGCTCGCTCGGTTTCAGGACCGGTTCGACCACCTGTTCGACTCTCTCCTCGACTCCCCACGGATCCGCGCTATCGCGGAGACGTGCGTTCGTAAGGTTCCCGTCGTCGGGCTTCGCTCGCGCGCTCTCGGCCCACCGTGATGCCTGCCCGTCGGCGAGGGCGGGATTTTTAACCGTCCGTGGAGTAGATCCCGCCGCATGGGCTACTCGGGCCCAACAGATCTGTATATCGACGGCGAGTGGACCGCCGCCGCGAGCGGCGAGACGTTCGTCACTGAGGACCCGGCGACCGAGGAACCCTACGCGGCGGTCGCGGAGGCCGCGGAGACCGACGTGGACCGTGCCGTCGCCGCCGCGGACGCCGCGGTCGAACGCGACGCCGAGTGGCGATCGCTCGATCCGCGCGAGCGCGGTGCGCGCCTGTACGCGATGGCGGACGTGATCGAGGAGCGAAAAGAGGAGATCGTCCTCGTCGAGTCCCACGACAACGGCAAGACGCCGTTCGAGGCATCGCTCGATGTCGACATGGTGATCGACACGTTCCGCTACTACGCCGGCTGGACCGACAAGATACAGGGCGATCAGGTGCCCGTGCCCGGGGACCGCCTGAACTACACCGTCCGCGAACCGGTAGGCGTCACCGGCCACGTCATCCCGTGGAACTACCCGTTCCAGCTCGCCGGCCGGAGCCTCGCGCCGGCGCTGGCCTGCGGGAACAGCGCCGTCCTCAAGCCCTCCAGCACGACGCCGCTGTCGGCGCTGTACTACGCCGTGGCCGCCGAGAAGGCGGGGCTGTCGGACGGCGTGCTGAACGTCGTTCCCGGCCGCGGGAGCGTCGCGGGCAACCGCCTCGCCGAACACCCCGACGTAGCGCACGTCGCGTTCACCGGGAGCACCGGCGTCGGCAGGGGCGTGATGGAGCGCGCCTCGGAGACCGTCACGGGCGTCACGCTCGAACTCGGCGGCAAGGGACCGAACGTCGCGTTCTCGGACGCGGACATCGACGAGGCGGCGTCGGGCTGTCACTACGGCATCTTCATGAACGCCGGGCAGATGTGCTGGGCCGGTTCGCGCGTTGTGGTCCACGAGTCGGTTCACGACGAACTGGTGGAGCGGATCGTCGCGGGGGCCGAGTCGACGCCGCTCGGGAGCGGCATCGACGACGACGGCCGGATGGGCCCGACCGTCAGCGAGGCCCAGCAGCGGGAGGTCCTCGAGTACGTCGAGACCGGCAAGCGCGAGGGTGCGACCGTCGCCTGCGGCGGCGGCGTTCCCGACGACAAAGACCGGGGCTACTACGTCGAGCCGACGGTGTTCACGGACGTGACGAACGACATGACCATCGCTCGCGAGGAGATCTTCGGCCCGGTCCTGTCGGTGATCAGCTTCGCGGACCGCGAGGAGGCGATCGAAATCGCGAACGACTCGCCGTACGGGCTGATGGCGGGGGTCTGGACCGCCGACCTGAACACCGCCCACACCGTCGCCGACCGCCTCGACTACGGGATGGTGACGGTCAACGAGTACCCGGTGACCCAGCCCCAGACGCCCTTCGGCGGGTTCAAGCAGAGCGGCCTTGGCCGCGAACAGGGCACCGAGGCGCTCCGCGAGTACATACAGACGAAGAACATCAATGTCAATCTGGGGTGATCCCTGCCACGACGGCGACCGTCACCGTCGACCGAACTGACACCGCGACGCTCGAGCGACGAACGACGAACGACTCGGTTTTCCTCGCGTCCTCCGGGGCACTTATGTGATCGCATCGCACGTACTGCAGTGTATGAGCCTCATCGAGAGGGCGCTCTCCGAGGAGCACCGCAAGATACGGGACCGAGCGTCGAAATTCGCCGATGACGTCGTCGCACCCGCGGCCGAGCGCATCGAACGAACCGACGAGTTTCCCCGCGAGGTAGTCGAGCGAGCGGGCGAACGGGGCCTGCTCGGGATCATGATTCCCGAAGCATACGGCGGCGAGGGTTCGGACTTCCTCTCGTACTGTCTGGCCGTCGAGCGGATCGCCGAGACCAGCGGCGCAGTTGCCGAGACGATCCAGGGCCACACGTTCGCCGCGCTCCCGGTCCTGAACTTCGGCACCGAGGAACAGAAGGAAGCGTACCTCGAACCGATGGTTCGCGGAGAGAAAGTCGGAGCGATGCTGCTGACCGAACCCGGCGCGGGCAGTTCGCCGACGGAACTCGAAACCGTCGCCGAGGCCGACGGCGAGGGCTACTCGATCAGCGGCGAGAAGTCCTTCGGGACGAACGCCGGCGTCGCCGACCTCCACCTGGTCGTCGCCCGCAAGCGACCCGCGCCGGAGGAGGGCCACGGCGTGAGCGTCCTCCTCGTCCCCGGCGTCGACGACCGCGAGGGATTCAGCTTCGAGCGCGAGGCGTTCATGGGGATGCGCGGGCACGTCACCGGCGACTCGACGTTCGAGGACGTCCGCGTGGGCGAGGACGCGCTGCTCGGCGCGGTCGGCGGTGGCTTCCGGATCGCGATGGGGACGATCGACATGGCTCGGACGGGGCTGGGCGCGATCGGGACCGGCATCGCGCGCGCCGCGTTCGACGAGGCGATCGAGTACGCGGGCGAGCGCGAGCAGGGCGGGCAGGCGGTCGGCCGGTACCAGGCGGTGCAGGTGCTCGTCGCCGACATGGACGCCCGCCTGAGCGGGGCGCGCCACCTCGTCTACGACTCGGCGACGTCGATCGCCGACGGAGACGGACGTACGCGAAAATCGAGCAAGGCGAAGTTCGTCGCGAGCGAGGCTTCGGAGTTCGTCACCCGCAACGCGATCCAGGTCCACGGCGAGAAGGGCTACCGCACGGACCTGCCGCTCGAACGCTACTACCGGGACGCGAAAATCCTGAGCATCATCGGCGGAACCAACGAGATCCAGCGGACGACGGTCGCGAGCGAGGCGCTGGGTCTCTGAACGGTCGTTTTTCGATTTATCGGCTTCACTCGCCGACACCGCCCCGTCGCCGGTCGACCGGCGTTGGCGATCCGTGATCAGTCCCCGTCGCCTGCGTTCGTGCGTGTGGGTTCAGTCGTCGCTGGGCACGCCGGGTTCCTTTTCACCGAGTTCGACGCCGACGAAGTCGGGTTCGTGGTCGCCGAGGAAGGCCCCGACGCCCTCCTTCATGATGTCCGAACCCAGCAGGTTGTTCTGGAGTTCGCGCTCGTGGGCCAGCGCGTCCCACAGCGGCAGCTCGAGCCCCTCGTTGACCGCCAGCTTGTTGTGGCCGACGGCGCGGTTCGGTTTCTGGGCGATCATCTCGGCGAACTCGCGGGCCGCGTCCTCGACCTCGCCGGCGGGGTAGATCTCGTCGAAGATCCCCTCCTCGACGGCCTCCTGCGGGGTCAGCGTCTCGCCGGTGATCATCATCCGCAGCGCCTTCGAGCGGTCGATGTAGCGGGGCAGCAGCTGCGTGCCCGCCTCCCCGGCGATAAGCCCGAGGTGGACCTCGGGCATGCCGATGTTGTACCCGTCGTCGTCGCCGACGAACCGGAAGTCACATGCGAGCGCGAGTTCGAGGCCACCGCCCATGCAGTGGCCGTCGACCATCGCGGTGAATATGGTGTCGGTCGTCCGCATCTTCATGATGATCTCCTTGCTCGTCTGGCTCGCGTAGCCGATCTGGTGGCCAGGCTCGTCCTGAAGCGCATTGATGTCGAAGCCGGTCGAGAAGAACTTCTCGTTGGCGCTGCCGAATAGCGCGGCCCGGACACTGTCGTCGAAGCGGACGGCCTCAACGGCCCGCTGGAGTTCGAGCAGCACGTCGATGTTGTGTGCGTTCGCCGGCGGACGATCGAGGCGCAGCGTCCCGACGTGGTTCTCGACCTCGGTCGTGAAGTACTCTAGGTCCAACTCACCAAACGGTTTGAGTGGCATACACAGAGTGCATCGATAGCCATCTATAAGTAGCTTTCTCAGTCGTTTTCCCGGCTGAATCGTCCTGTGCGTCGCTGTCCACGTCGACGAGCGTCGCGCGGCGCGGTGGTGCAACAGCCCGCGGTCGACTACCGCCCGGTGTCCGGGCTATCGCCGTCGTACTTGATCCGCTCGAACACCGTGTTGCAGCCGTTACAGTAGTGCTGTGTCTTCGAGATCTCGCTGCCGAAGGCCGACTCGCGCTCCGTGTCCGTCGAGCCACAGAACGGGCAGTCGATTTCGGTCTCCGGCCGTCGTTCGTTCGTCATCATCAGTTCATGGCAAACAGCTCGTTTTCGGTACCCCGGAGCTGTCGAGCGTCGGCGTCGCCGATCGACCCGCCGCCGACGCGCCGCCTGACCTCGTCCCACTCCTCGGGGTCGGGCACTGACCAGTCGACGCCGTCGAGCGAGACGTCGGTTCCCGCGAACAGTTCGCGGTAGTGGGCCTCGAACGCCTCGCGGAGCTCGGCGACCGGCCGGTCGGTGAACCCCGCCTCGAACACCGGGTCTTCCGACTCGTCGTAGGTCTCGGGGCCGATGAACGCGAGCGCCTGGGGAAGCGTCGTCTCCAGCGTCGCCTGGATCGTCTTGGGGTCGTCCTCGGCTAGCGTCTCCAGACGGGCGTCGTGGTACTCGAGGTGGAAGTACTCGTCTTCCCCCATCTTGGTGAGCAGCCCGTCGAGGTCCTCCCTGTCGATCGCGTCGAGCATGTACCAGGCCGCACGATCGGCCGGCGCGACCGAGGCGACGTATGACGGCCACGCGCCCTCGATCCGGTCGAGACACGCCGCGTTGTTGAATTCCTCGGGCTCGCGATCGCCGTTGAGCCACTCGATGTCCCGGCCCTGGGAGGCGAGCTCGTTCGCCAGCTGCCGGAAGTGACCGATCTCCTCCTGGGCGGCGCTCGCTCCGCCGATGTCGTCCTCGAGGGAGGGACCCGCGAGGCTCCACTGGGCGTTGCGGTGCCCGAGGATCAGCTTCGTGTCCGCGATCACTTGGACGTAATCGACCGCCGGCTCGGGCCACTCGTCGTCACTCATCGGCGCTCACCCCCTCAGCGGTCGCTCGCCGGTGACCGGTCGCGGGTCGCTCGCCGGTGACCTCGATCAGGTCCTCGGCGCGCACGACCGCGAGGTAGTCCCAGTCCTCCTCGTCGAACGTGCTGTGGGCGTACGTCCGTGCGAGCCGGTCGCTCTGGGCCCGCACGTTGCCGATGTGGATCGTGTCGTCGCCCTGGCTGATCCGCGCGAATACTTCGTACTTCATGACTACAGGCTGATCCCCGCTTCGCGCATCTTCTCCCTGACCTCCACGGTCAGCATCTCCTTCGACCAGACGGGGTCCCAGACGACCTCGACATCGACGCTCTCGACGCCGTCGAGCACCGTGA
>JAWARX010000033.1:0-12489 GCA_038893155.1 Halalkalicoccus sp. | reverse complement strand
CTCGGTGAGCGGGTCGCTTTCGAACGGCAGGATGATGAGCGCGTCGATGGCGTGCTGCGCGACGAGGTCCTCGAGCGCGTTCGCCTGCTCCGGGAGACGGCGGACGACCTCCGGGGAGAGGGCTCCGAAAGCAAGCAACTGGCCGCGATCCTCTATCGGGTGAGCGACCTCTACGACGAGGAGGAGGAAACGGACCCCCAGGAGATCTACATCGCGGTTCGGAACATCCTGAACGTCAAGGAAAGCGGCGGACTGGGGCGGTAGGCGACGACAAGACGTTTCCGCGCGGGTCGACTGACTCGGACATGGACGCGAATCAGCTTTCGGCGAGCAACCCCTTCGGGATGGACGAGAACTGTCAGAACTGTCCCGAACTCTGCGAGACGCGCGAGGAGATCGCCCACGGCTACGGCGACGTCGGTGCCGAGTTCCTCTTCGTGGGCGAACGGCCCTCGCCCGGCGCGGACGAGACGGGGATCCCCTTTTTCGGCGACGAGCGTGGCGAGGCGTTCCAGGGAATTCTCCGGGCGCTCGGCTTCGCGACGCAGGAACCGGGGGAAAAACCGGAATTCGACAACGCCTACTGCACCCTACTCACCCGGTGTCGCCACCCCGAACGCCCGCCGACCGGCGAGGAGATCGACAACTGCGAGCCGTACCTGAACGCCGAGATCCGGATGATCAACCCCGAGATCATCGTCCCCGTGGGCGAGCGCGCGCTGCGCGAGATCGCGACGGAGTACACCACCACGCCCGCCGACGAGTTCGATATCGAAGGGGATCACGCGACCGAGATCAGGGGTCGGGGATTCGAACTCGTCCCGATGATCGATCCCGGGGAACAGACCGACGACCAACGCGAGGCGTTTTTGCAGGCGTTTTCGGACCTGTTCGGCCGGGACTATCGCCAGACGAAAGGACGACAGGGCCGGTAGGAGAACGAAAAGAGCGCCGCGGCGGTGCGGTGGCCTCGCTTCGCGGCCGCCGGCCGCGAAGCGAGCGGGGGAGGGCTGGCGTTCCCGGAACTGCCGTGCGATCTCTCTACCAGTAGGGCGTGCTCGGGTCCTTATCGGCCATCGTTCCGAGCGCGCTCGCGGCGAGGACGGCGAGGACGAGGACGACGAGCGTCGCGACCGCGGCGAGGTCGCCCGAGAGGGTGGTCGCGAGCGTTGCGAGCGTGCCGACGGCGAGGACCGCCGTGGCGAGCAGCAGGGCGGCGACCGCGAGGGAAACTACGCGCATGGGTCGTGGGACGTGCTACCGGGTGATAAATCCGTCCGGTAGCTTATGCGTTTCCGGACCCTACACGGCTTCGATGGTCACCCGCGTCGCGGACTGGGGAGAAACGGATCGCCGGAGGGGACGATGATCCGGCGACTGATCGGGGCGGTGTTCTCGCTGCTGAGCCTCGCCCTGTTCGTCGCCCTCCTGCTCGGACTGCTCTGGTCGGCCTCGCTGATGGGGATGGTCGACACGAGCGAGGTCGACCAGCCGATCGTCGAGGACGTCGTCGAGCCGCCCGAGTGGTTCATCGACTCGCCGTTCGTCTGGGAGGTGCCCGCCCAGGGCGAGGGCGGCGAGCCGCCCGACGTGGATTCGGATCTCCCGCCCGCCGAGGGCGATCCCGGCACCACCTCCGAGGGCGACGTGAGCTCCGACGAGGTCGAAGCCGAGATCCACGCACAGGTCAACGAGATCCGCGCGGAGCACGGACTGAGCGAACTGGAGCACAGCGACGAGATCGCCGCGATCTCGCGGACCCACAGCCAGGACATGAACGAACGCGAGTACTTCAGCCACACCAACCCCGAAGGCGAGTCGCCGGCAGACCGCTTCGGCGACATGTACCCCGCCGAGTGTCGCGCGGTGGGCGAGAACCTCGCGTACATCCAGACCGGATTCGGTTCGAACGGCTCCGCAGAAGCGATCGCCGAACGGATCGTCGACGGCTGGATGAACTCCGAGGGCCACCGCGAGAACATCCTCCGGGACGGCTGGGACAGCCAGGGGATCGGCGTCTACATGGACGACGGCCGCGTCGACGCCACCCAGAAGTTCTGCACGACGACCTGATCGTCCGATCGCCGCTTTTCTCGCTTCGTTACCGCGTAGTTGAAGGCCGTCGCTTTCCGATCCCCGTGTATGACTACCGTCGCCGTCTTCGCGGACCCGCCACGTCCGGGACTCGTTCTTCCGGAACTCGCCGAGACGAGCCCGCTGTCTCCCGAGGACGCCGCCGACTGCTACGAGGCGATGCTCGCCGACGCCTGCCTCGCCGTCGAGCGAAGCGGCGGCGAACTGCTCGTCAACTATCGATCGGCCGGGACCCTCCCCGACGAGCACGCGGGCGGCGATCCCAAATCCGAGATCCGCGCTCTCCTCGACGGCGTGCTCGACGAACCGCCGCGCATGGAGGTGCAGGTGGGCTCGACCCACGCCGCCCGCGTCGGGAACACGATCGTCCACCTGCTCGACGTCGAGGACGTGGCGAGTGCCGCGGCGCTCACACCGGCAGCGCCGCTGTTGTTCCGGACGCACATCGACAGCGCGGCGATGAAACTCAGAAACAGCCCCGTGGTGCTCGGACCCGCGACGGACGGCCGGGTGGCCTACGCCGGCTTCACCGAGCCGATCGACTTCGATGGGGCGTACGCCCCGCCCGCGATCGAGACGCTGGCGTGGCGCGCGGGCGACGCGGGGCTGGAGACCGATTTCCTCCCGATGCTCCCGATCGTCGAGACGGGGTCGGACCTCGCGACGGTCGTCTCGCTGATCCGGGCGCGCCGGGTCGCCGAACGGATCGTCCCGCCGCGAACGACCGAGTGGATCGAAGAGCGTGGACTGCGCGTCGAGGGCGAGGAACTCGTTTCCGACCGGTAGGTCTTAGAAGCCCCGACGGGAAACTCGGACCGTGGTGGGGTGGCAGAGCGGCCTATTGCGCCTGCCTTGAGAGCAGGTGTCCGAGAGGACTCATGGGTTCAAATCCCATCCCCACCGCATTTCGTGCGAACATTTCGCCGAACACCGCGAAGCGTGTGTTCGGCATTTCGTGAGCGCGAAAGCGTGGACGTTGGATTTGAAGCAGGGAGTGAAGTGAGCGGTAGCCAACGGAACGACTGAGGTTCAAGTCCCATCCCCACCGCGTTTCCGGCAACCGCGCCGCGCTCGCAAACCTATTAGTCCGCCGCTCCCGCCGATGCTGCATGAGCACCGGACGAGATCACCGAGTCACCGATCGAGTTGCGAGCGCAGAGCGCTCCGCGATCCGCGTCATGTTCGACATGGCCGAGGCCCACGAGGGCGAGCTCGTTAGACTCGAAGTCGGCGAGCCGGACTTCGACACGCCCGAGCACATCACGAAGGCGGCCTTCGAGGCCGCCCGCGCGGGCGAAACCCACTACACCTCGAACGCCGGAATGCCCGCGCTCCGCGAGGCGATCGCCCGGGAGACCGGGTCGGTCGACCCCGATGGCCTGGTCATCACCACCGGCGGCATGGAGGCGCTCCACCTCGCGATGCTCACGGTCGTCGATCCGGGCTCGGAGGTCGTGATCCCCGCGCCCGCGTGGCCGAACTACCGGACGCAGGTCCGGCTCGCCGACGGGATCCCCGTCGAGGTCGCGCTTCCCGAATCGGAGGGCTTTGCGCTCGATCCCGAGACGGTCGTCGACGCGATGAGCGAGAAAACCTCGGCAGTCGTGCTCACCTCCCCGTCGAATCCCACGGGGAGGGTGTTCGATCCCGAGGCGGTCCGCGAGGTCGCCGCGGCCGCGACGGAGCACGACGCGTACGTCGTCGCCGACGAAGTGTACCGGGGGCTCGTCTACGAGGGCGAGGACCGACCGATCGCGAGCTACGTCGACGATCCCGACCGGGTGCTCACCGTCGATTCGTGCTCGAAGCGCTACGCGATGACGGGGTGGCGTCTCGGCTGGCTCGCGGGCCCCACACAACTGATCGACGAGGTGACGAAGATTCACGAGTCGACGACCGCGTGTGCCTCGAGCGTCGCCCAGCACGCCGCACTCGCCGCGATCACCGGCACACAGGCGTCAACGGAGGCGATGTACGAGGCCTTCGCGAAACGCCGCGAGTACGTGATCGAGCGGGTCGAGTCCATCCCCGCTATCTCGGCAGTCCCGCCCGAGGGCGCGTTCTATGCGTTTCTCGACGTGGGCACCCTCTCCGGGGACACGCTCTCGATCGCAAAGCGCCTCCTTCGGGAGTACGGCGTCGTCACCGCCCCCGGAAACGGTTTCGGTGAGGCCGGAGCGGGCTTTCTTCGAGTTAGCTTCGCGAACGACCTCGAATCGCTCGAAACCGGCTTCGACGGCATCGAGGCGATGGTCCTCGAGGAGGCGTGATGGATCTCGCGATCACGAACGCGCTCGTCTGCACGATGGACTCCGACCGGGCGGGGCTGGGGATCGTCGAGGACGGGACGGTCGGCGTCACGGACGGCGAGATCGCGTACGTCGGGCCGGGCGACGGCTTCGACGCTAGGGCGGATCGCGAGATCGACGCGACCGGGACGCTCGTCGTCCCGGGCTTAGTCGACGCGCACGTCCACACCCCACAGACGCTGCTCCGCGGGGGCGCACAGGACCTCCCCGAGATCGAGTGGATGACCCGCGGGCTCGCCCCGTTCTCCGAGGCGCTGACGGAAACAGACCGGATCGCCGGCTCGCGGCTCGGCGTGCTCGAAGGCGTCCGGGCGGGCGTGACGACGTTCGGGGAGTACACCCGGGACGTGGGTGCACTCGTCGAGGCGGTCTACCGGCCGCTCGGCGTTCGCGTCGCGGCGACCGAGACGATCACCGAAGTCACGGCGATGGACGGCGCTCCGGACGAGCCCTACCCGATGGATCGCGAGAAGGGACGACGGGCGCTCCGTCGCAACGAGGCGCTGTTCGATCGGTACGACGACGAGTCGCTGGTCGCGCCGATGTACGGTCCGCAGGCGCTCGATATGGTTTCGCCCGAGCTTCTGGAGACGGTCGGCGAGCGGGCGAGCGAACGCGGGGCGTCGATCCACATGCACGTCGCACAGGGCGGCCGGGAACGCCGCCAGATCGAGGCCAGGTACGGCTCCGGGGCCTCGACAGTGGCTGTCCTCGACGATCTCGGTCTGCTCGACGAGCGTCTGCTCGCGGTCCACTGTCACGATGCCACGCCCGACGAACGGGCTCGGCTGGCCGAGAGCGGCGCGCGGTTCGTCGGCTGTCCGAGCTCGATCGCCGCGATCGACGGGATCGTCCCACCCGTGTCCGACTTCCTCGATCGCGGCGTGCCGGTCGGACTCGGAACCGACCAAGCTCCCGGCCCCGGCGGCCACGACATGCGTCGGGAGCTGCGGACGGCGTGTCTGCTCGCGAAGACGGACCGGGAGGATCCGACCGCGCTGGCTGCGTGGGAGGCGCTCTCGCTCGGGACCGTCGGCGGCGCACGCGCGCTCGGAATCGACTCGATCGGCAGGCTCGAAACGGGCAACCGCGCGGATCTCGCCGTCTTCGCGCTGGATTCGCTTTCGATGGCTCCGGCGGTCGACCGGCCCTTTCACACCGCGATCCCGAACCTCGTCTACGGCGGCGCGAGCGCCGAGACCGTCCTCGTCGACGGCGAGCCGGTGCTCTTCGAGGGGGAGTTCACGGCGATCGACGAACGGGCCGTACTCGAGGAGGCGACGGAGCGTGCGCGCGGGGCGTTCGAACGCGGTTCCCGGGAGTGGCGCGAGGCCGGCTCGCGGCTGGTCGAGGCGAGCGCGGCGGGCTGGCTGTAAATCAGAGCAGCAGGAACGCGAGCATCTCCTCGCCGCCGGTCGTGATCACCCAGTAGAGGAGCAGAAACTGGATCGCGTTGAACAGCCCGTGGATCACCGCGGGAACGACGAGGTTGTCGCTGTACTCGTAGCTCACCCCGAGGATGATACTGAGGACGACGTAGGTGACGAGCGTCGCGAGCATGCCCTCGCCGGTGAGCGCGCCGACGTGGGCGACCGCGAAGATGACGCTCGCGATCCCGATGCCGAGCGCGACCCCGAAGCGGTTCGCGAGCAGTTGCTGGATGATCCCCCGAAACAGCAGCTCCTCGCCGGGACCCACGAGCAGAATCGAGAGGGGGACGAGCACGAGGAGGAGTTCTGGGTTCTGTGCGCCGAGTTCGACCAGTCCGTGGTCCGCGGATTCGATGCCGAAGGTGGTCTGGACGAGGTTCACGCCGATCAGCGCGAGAAACAGCGCGACCAGCCCGCCGACGATCCAGGCGAGGTCCCGCAGACCGGGCATCGAGACCCGAAGCAGCGAGAAGCCGTCCTCGCGCGTCGTCAGATAGAACAGTGCGACTGAGCCAAAACCCAGTCCCTGCAGCGTGACGACGCTGATGACGATCTGGAGGACGGGCCGGTCGAGAACGTTGATCCCGATCACGCCGAGAACACCCACGGAAACGAGCGCGAGCAGCGTGCCGAGGGCAAAGCCAGCAAAGCCGATCAGGAGGACGGTCCCGAGCGTTATCGCGTACGTGAGTGCTCCTGCGTTCGCCGTTCGAGAAGCCATTGGCGTGCGTTCGGCCCGCCGTACCTTTTCGCTGTCGTTCTCGCCGGGAACACAGTAACCTTTTTTCGCCCCTCGTGCCCAGTCGAGGTATGGACTGGCCACACGACCCCGACGGCGAGGAGGGAAGCGAGGGCGGACGCAAGTACGGCACGGCGATCTTCGCGAAGAAGATCGACGAGGAGGGGGATTTTCCGCTTCGCTTCGAGGAGTTTCTCGCCGAGTGTGGCGACGACCCGATCCGGATCAACTACGATACGGTCGTTCCCGCCCGCGAGATACTCGCGGAGGTCGACGTAGATGAGGTCCCCGACATCGTCGAGTTCCACCGGGCGATCGGTCGGGCGATGCGCCAGGGCGGCTTCTGGGACTACCACCCCGTGGGCGCGAACCCCGAGAAGAAGTCGGCGTAACCGAGTACCGTCGTTACTTCCGTCGGTCGAACAGGACGGGACGACGTCGTCCGTCAGGGCCGACACGCGCCGTCGAAGCTCTCGTGACCGACGGGTCAGTCGTCGGATTCGATCACCGGGGCGTCCGGCCCGGCGGCCCCCGCTCGCGCGTCCGCGATCACCGATTCGATCGCGTCGATGGCGACCGTGTTGGCCCCCTCGGGGATGACGATGTCGGCGTGTTTCTTGCTCGGCGCGACGAACCGTTCGTGCATCGGTTTCACCGTCGAGAGGTACTGCTCGATCACGCTCTCCAGGCTCCGGCCCCGTTCGAGGACGTCCCGGCGGATCCGCCGGAGGATGCGCACGTCGGCGTCGGTCTCGACGTAGAGTTCGAGGTCGAAGTACTCGCGGACGGCCTCGTCGTACAGCGCGAGAATCCCCTCGACGACGATCACGTCCGTCGGCTCGACGCGGGCGGTCGAGTCGGTTCGGCTGTGGGTCTCGAAGTCGTACCGAGGCATCTCGATCGCCCTGCCCGAACACAGCCGGTCGAGCTGGCTCCGGAGGAGCTCCCAGTCGAACGCCGAGGGGTGATCGTAGTTGATCGCCTCGCGCTCGGCGAACGGGAGCTCCGGGCGGTCCTCGTAGTAGTTGTCGAGCGGGACGTGAGCCACCGCGTCGTCGAACCCGGCGGTCACCTCGCGGGCGACGGTGGTCTTGCCCGCACCCGTCCCGCCGGCGATACCGAGCACGAACGAGGGGCCGGTCATCACCGAAGCTGACGCTCGCACGACTTTCAACGTCCCGGTTTCCGCCGAGCTGACGGCCTAACAGTGTCAATACCACACACGATCTCATAACTCTGCCGGGAACACACTTTAGACCAGGTGTGACAAACGTCCTCGTATGGTCGAAGATCTCACTGTACGGGACGCGATGACGACCACCTACGTGGGGGTGAGCGAATCGGATACGGTCGGCGACGTCATCGACGTGATGATGGACGACGGCGTCGGCGGCGTCGTCGTCCTTCGGGGAAGCGAGGCGGTCGGCACCGTCACGGAGCGCGATCTCCTGCGCGCGGCGACGACCGGCTCGATCCCGACCGACGCCGGGATCGCCTCCGTGATGTCGGATCCCGGGCCGAGCGTCGAGCCCGAAACGCCCCTCTCGGAGGCCGCAGGCGCACTGTCGACCGAGGACAGACGCCAACTGCTCGTGCGAAACGGCGACGGACTGGTGGGCGTGATCACGTCCCGGGACGTGATCACCGCGGCGGCCTCGCTGCTGTCTGCGCCCGATCGGGAGATCGAACCGGAGTACGGCTCGATGGCGGCCGCCGAATCCCCCGACGAACCCGCCGAGTACTCGACCCAGAGCGTCTGTGAGATCTGTGGTTCGCTCATGCCTGGCCTGGAGTCGGTCAACGGGCAGGCGGTCTGTGCGGACTGTCGAAGCGTCTGACCGGACGAGTTTTCCCCCTCGCGACACTCCCCTCACCCGATGCGGATCGAACCGCCGGCCACCGGCGAGACCGAGTCGATCGCGGACCTGTGGGTCAGGCTCGCCCGCGGGCAGCGTGCGTTCGGCTCGCACCTCGCCGCGGAGGCGAACCGGAACCGGATCGCCGAGACGATCGCCGGCCACATCGCCAACGACACGCTACTGGTCGCACGGGACGGTCGGGAGGTCCGGGGGTTCGTGATGTTCTCGATCGAGCGGCGGCTGTACGCGACCGACGCGGTCCGGGGGATCGTCCACAACCTCTTTGTCGTCCCCGATTCGCGCGGTCGGGGGATCGGTTCCGCGCTGCTTTCGGCCGCCGAGACGGCACTGTTCGAGCGGGGTGCGGAGCTGATCGCCCTCGAAACGCTCGTGGAAAACGAGGACGCCCGGCGGTTCTACGACGAACGAGGCTACCGTCCCCACCGGATCGAGTTCGAGAAACGAGCCGAAACGGATAACACCACGCGGTGACAGCACTGAAACGTGCCAAGGGAGCTTGGGTGGTTCAAGCACCCGACTTGTAATCGGGAGTTCGGGGGTTCAAATCCCCCCCTTGGCTTTCTGCAAGCGCGATCGGCCGACGAAACCCGACCGGCGATCGAACGTCGTCGTACTCGCGATCGGTTTCGAAAACCGCGAGAGAAAACCGCAGCGCCGGAGCGCTCCTGTACGTCGACCGTCAATCGATGTAGCTGAACTCCGGCGTCCGAACGGTACCTGCGTAGGATCATAATAGTTTCTCAGCTCGCGGAGAGGAATTATACTCTCTGCTAGAGGTTCGTCGACGAAACATGAGCGTGGCGAGCACCACCGCCGTCGCGAGCGCGGCCCCGAGGTCGTCGGTGGGCCGGTGTCGCGACGCGCCGGACACTACAACGGCGCACGCACTCGTCGATAGCCGACGGACGCTCATAGCTACGGGGATGCTAAACAGGATGCTACCGCGCTCGCGGCTCCTCTCGGCCGTTGTGCCCGCTGGAGCGGTCAGTCGCCGGCTGCGGGCCGCTTCGGGGTCGTGACTTGGATTACCTCGTCCATAGCTATGTGGGCGTTCGCCGTAGGGACGTGTGCTGGTTTACGCCAGCGCGGACGGGATAGGGATACTCGATGCCACCCCGCCGGTCGGCGGGGTTTCCGTCAAACTCGGTGATCGTAGACTCGTTGTACCTTGCCGACCTCCGTGCGCTCGATACCGCCGGGTTCGACGAGCGAGAGCGCGTCCGGCGAGAGCGAGAGGACGGCTTCCAGGCGGTCGCGGATCCGTTCTTCGAGCGCTCCGGGCTCGCCGTCGAATCCGGGAGCGAGTTCGGCGGTGATCTCGATTGTGTCGAGCTGTCCCTCGCGTTCGAGGTCGATCCGGTAGTGCGGTGCGACGGCGTCGAACTCGAGGACGACGCTTTCGATCTGGCTCGGATAGACGTTGACCCCGCGAACGACGAGCAGGTCGTCGGATCGGCCGGTGACGTTGTCCATCCGGACCATCGTCCGTCCGCAGTCACAGACCCCGTAATCGAGCGTGGTCAGATCGCCCGTCCGATAGCGAATGATCGGCAGCGCCTCCTTGGTCAGCGAGGTGAGGACGAGCTCGCCCTCCTCGCCCGCCGGCAACACGTCTCCCGTTCGTGGATCGACCACCTCGGGGTAGAAGTGATCCTCCCAGACGTGAAGGCCGTTCCGCGCCTCGTGACATTCGTTCGAAACGCCCGGTCCGATGAGCTCCGAGAGGCCGTAGATGTCGACGACGGTCACGTCGAGGGCGGCTTCGATCGCCGCGCGCATCGGCTGTGTGCAGGGTTCCGCACCGACGATCACCGTCGAGAGCGAGAACGCTCGGGGATCGCGTCCGCTCTCTTCTGCGGTTTCTGCGAGATAGAGCGCATACGAGGGGGTACAGGTCAGCACGTCGCTTTCGAGATCGACGAGGAGGTCGATCTGGCGCTGGGTCTGGCCGCCGCCGATCGGGATCACGGTCGCGCCGAGGCGCTCGACGCCGTAGTGAACGCCCAGGCCACCCGTAAAAAGGCCGTAGCCGTAGGCGTTCTGGACGGTGTCGCCGGGTGAGACGCCCGCGGCGGCCAGCGATCGGGCCATCACCTCGCTCCAGAGATCGAGGTCGGCCTCGGTGTAGGCGACGATCTTCGGCTTGCCAGTCGTCCCCGAGGAGGCGTGGATCCGCCTGAGACGGTCGTGGGCGACGGCGATCATTCCGTCGGGGTACGTCTTCCGGAGGTCCTCTTTCGTCGTGAACGGCAGCACCGAGATCTCCTCGATCGAGTCGATCGTCTCCCACTCGACGCCGGCGTCGGCGAAGCGCTCGCGGTAGAACGGAACGTTCTCGACGGCGTGTGCGAGCGTTTCGCGGAGCCGCTCGCTCTGAAGCGCCGTCAGCTCGTCCCGCGAGAGCGATTCACGTTCATCGTAAATCATCAACGAACGTGCGATCGGATCGGTCAAAAGCGTTGTCGCGTTTTCGGGTTCTCAGAGGGAGTATCGTAGCCGTCCGAACGGTTCGCCCCAGGGAAGCCGACACCGGGGTCGGCCCCCGAGTAAGAAATCGGTGGACTCCTCCGATACTCCCGATCAGTCTTCCTCGACCCCGACGCCCTCGACGAGCTCGACGATCGTGGTCTCCTCGCCCGAGAGTAGTCGGGGATAGACCCCGAGGACGGCGACGAACTCCTCGTCGCCCTCGGCGAGCGCGACGTGGACGAACAGGTCGATCCCGACGCCCATGAACGTCGCTTCGCCCTCGAACTTCGAGAGCTCGACCGGCTCATCGAGCAGGGTGGCGGTCCGGCGGTCGATCTCCGCCCCGACCGACAGCTCCTCGTACTGGGACTGGACCTCGTCTGCGAGCTCGCGGTTGCTCATGTCTTCGATCGGGTTGAACGTCCGGCCGAGCACCTCGACCGCCGGGGTGCAGAACGTCCCGAAGACGGCCCCGCGGGCCTCGCCGAGCGGCCCCATGTCGATCAGCCGGTGGTACTCGAGCGCGTGGTTGACGACCTCGACGTCGTGACGCTGACCCGCGACCTCGAACGTACGGGTCTCCTCGCTTCTCTCGGCGCTGTCGAGTTCGTAGCCCGAGCCCGAGAGCGTCTCCTCCGCGACGGGCGCAGGCGGGGCGACAAAGCGCGTCGGTTCGCTCCCCGTGAGCCGATCGAGACAGCCCGCGCTTCCGACGGCGGCGAGCGAGAGGAGCGAACAGAGACCACGACGGGAGAGCGCCATCGCTGTCTCCGGTTGTGGGTACGGCCGTATAAGTCCGTCTGCTCGTGCTGCCGGCTGTATCGCCGCGACGAGTCCGATCGCTCCCGTGGGGCGAGTATCGTAACGGCCGTACAGCCGACGGTGTCACTCGACTGGTGCGAGCGCTTCGGCGAGCGTTGCGATCCGTTCGTGTTCGTCTTCCAGTCGCCGCGGATGTGCGCCGACGAAGATCACGAGGTCCTCGTCGTTGGTCGCGGTCCCGAGGTGGACGTAGACGTCGATCTCGGTGCCCTCGATCGCCGCTCGCCCCTCGAACGTCGAGACCTCGGTGGGCTCGTCGAAGACGACCCACTCGCGCTCTGTGACCTCCTCGCCGATCGAGAACTCCTCGTAGTTCGAGCTGAGTTCGCTCGCCAGACGGCTGGGACTGACCCGATCCCCCGGGTGAAACGTCCGACCGAGCACGTCGAACTGCGGGGTCGCAAAGGCGACGAACGTCGCCGCACGGACCGTTCCCAGCACGCCCAGATCCACGCCCCTGTCGCACTCGACGGCGACGTTCGTGAGTTCGACCTCGCGTTCCTGACCGGCGATCTCGATCGTCTCCCGAAGCGGTTCGGTCTCCGTGCTCCGGTGTCGATACCCCGTCGAGATCAGCGCCTCGTCGCCCGGAACCGCCCCGACCGCCTCGGCCGTCAGCGCCTCGTCACCGCGGACGAACCCGAGACAGCCCGCCGTCCCGGCCAGCGTCGCTACGATTCCCGCGCCGAACGCGCGTCGCATCGGGCGCGGCGGGCGCATCGGGCGCCGCTGCCTCCTCTGGCGCT
>JAWARX010000032.1:0-12544 GCA_038893155.1 Halalkalicoccus sp. | reverse complement strand
TCAATCCCGGCGTGTTCATCGAGGTGTTCGAGATCCTGCCGTTTCATCGGTACATGTTCAACAGCTTCGTGATCGCGACGGTCGCGACGATCCTCGTGCTGTTGGTGGCGAGCCTCGCGGGCTACGTCTTCGGGCGGCTCGATTTCCCCGGTAAGGGACCGCTCATGCTGCTCGTGTTGCTGGTGTCGTTTTTCCCACCGGCGGCGTTTTTCATCCCGCTCAACGACCTGTTCAACACGCAGATCGCGGTCCTCGAACCGGTCCTCTCGGACGGGAGCATCTACAACACGCCCTACGCGCTCATCATCCCGCTTTCGGCGCTGTTCATGCCGCTTGCGATCTTCATCCTCACTACCTTTTACAGCCAGATCCCCGATGGGTTGGAGGACGCAGCTCGCGTCGAGGGGACCACGAGGCTCGGCGCGCTGTTCCGGGTAATCATCCCGCTTTCGGCACCCGGCGTGGCGACGGCGGGCGTACTCACGTTCATCGGCGTCTACAACGAGTTCTTCTTCTCGTTTCTGATGACCGACGGACAGCCCCAGAACTGGGCGCCGATCCTCGACGGGATCCTCGGCTACCAGACGCAGTATCAGGTGTTGTACAACGCGATGGCCGCGGCCTCGATCATCGGCGTACTGCCGATGGCGATCCTGGTGGTCGTCGCACAGGAGAAGATCGTAAGCGGACTGACGGCGGGCGGCCTCAAGGAGTAACACAATGGCACGAGTCACACTCGAAGGAATCACGAAACGGTACGAGGACGTAACGGCAGTCGACGACATGAACATGGAGATCGGTGACGGCGAGTTCGTCACCTTCGTCGGTCCCTCCGGCTGTGGGAAGTCGACCACGATGGAGACGATCGCCGGACTGACAAAACCCACCGAGGGCAAGGTCTACATCGGCGATCGGGACGTCACAACGCTCCCGCCGAAGGATCGGAACATCGCGATGGTGTTTCAGAACATCGCGCTGTTTCCCCACATGGACGTCTACGACAACATCAGCTTCGGGCTGCGCCTCCGCAAGTACGAGAAAGACGAGATCGACCGGCGGGTCGAGGAGGCCGCCGACATCGTCCAGCTCGAGGGGATGATGGACAGGATGCCCGAAGAGATGTCCGGCGGGCAGCGCCAGCGCGTCGCCATCGCGCGAGCGCTCGTCCGGGAGCCCGACGTGTTCCTGATGGACGAGCCGCTCGCGAACCTCGACGCCAAGCTCCGGGTGCACATGCGCACGGAGCTCCAGCGCTTGCACCGTCGCCTCGACACCACGATCATCTACGTCACCCACGACCAGGCGGAAGCGATGACGATGTCCGACCGGATCGCGGTGATCAACGCGGGCAAACTCCAGCAGATCGCCCCGCCGCTGACCTGCTACAACGAGCCGGCGAACCTCTTCGTCGCGGGCTTCATCGGCTCGCCCTCGATGAACTTCGTCGAGGCCGACGTGACTGCCGATGCGCTCGAGACCGACAACTACTCCATCGAGTTCGATCCCGCGACGACCGACGGGCTCGCACCCGGCGACCGCGTGACCGTCGGGGTCCGTCCCGAGGACGTCTACCTCGAACACACTGCCGACGGCGTCGAGCACCGAACCGGGCTCATCGACGCCCGCACGGACGTGCTCGAACCGATGGGCAACGAGGTGTTCGTCTATCTGGTCACCGGCGAGGGCGCCGAAACGAGCATGGAGATCGAAGGCGGCGAGGCCACCGACGACCAGCTGCTGATGAGCGTCGATCCCGACACCCAGATCGACATCGACGAGGACGTCTCGATCGTCCTCGATCGCTCTCGGACCCACCTGTTCGACATCGAGACGGGCGAGGCGCTCCGTCACGGCCTCATCGACGCCACGAGCGCGACGGGCGCGCCCGAACGCGGCGTCGGCGACACCGACTGATGAGGGCGGGTGCCCGGGTTGCCGGTTGTCGCCAGTACGGTCCACGATCACCGGTAACGGACTGCAACCGACCGGGTAGCCGTTATCGGGGTCATAACAATACGTCACCGACCCGATGATACGGACAGAACAGTGACTCAGTCGACAGGTACGGCGCCGAACACGAACACGAACGAAAGGGTAATCCCGTAACTTTCGCTAGTTCCTCCAATGAACGATCCAAGGAACGTCGCGGTGGGGATCATCGGTCTCGGGAACATCGGGCGGTATCACGCCGACCGCCTTCGGAGCTCGGGCACGGAGATCGTCGGCGGGATGGACGTGCTGCCCGAGGCCAGAGAGCGCTTCGAACGCGATTACGGCGTTCCCACCTACGACGACTACGAGGAGTTGTACGAACTCAGCGACGCGATCGTCGTCACCACGCCCAACAAGTTCCACGAGGAGTACGCGGTCTCGGCGCTCGAAGCGGGGCTCGACGTGCTGCTCGAAAAGCCGCTCGCTCACACCGTCGAGAGCGCCGAACGGATCGCCGCGGCCGCGGAGGCCGCCGAGGGGTTCTGTATGGTCGGCTTTCACAACCGGTATCTCCCGCCGATCGAGGTGCTCACGACCGAGCGCGATCGCGGCCGGTTCGGCGATCTCTCGCACGTCGAGGCCAACTACGTCCGCAGGCGCGGGATTCCCGGCCGGGGGTCGTGGTTCACCTCCCGGGAGATCGCGGGCGGAGGCGCGCTGATCGACATCGGGGTTCACGCGCTGGATCTCGCGCTCTACGTGCTGGATTTCCCCGAGATCGAGGAGGTCACCGGCGTCGCGCGCTCGGAGTTCGGCACCCGCGAGGACTACACCTACCTCCAGATGTGGGGCGAGGACGCGGGTCACGAACGCTTCGACGTCGAGGACTCGGTGACCGCGTTCATCCGCTGTGCCGGCGGGAGGACGATCTCGCTCGACGTCGCGTGGGCCGCGAACCGCCCGACGGACGATCAGTTCGTCGTTCGCGGCACGAACGCGGGCGCGCGACTCGACCGGGCGACCGGCGAGATGACGATCTTCGAGACGAGCGCGGACGGCTCGGCGCACTTCAGCGACACCGACGTCAGGACCCGAGAACGCGACGCCCACGCCGCCGAACAGGCGACGTTCCTGCAGGCGGTCGCGGCCGGAACGCCGCCGGAGCGAAACACCGTCGAGCAGGGTCTGCTCGTCCAGCGCCTGATCGACGCGATCTACCGATCCAGCGAGGAGGGACGGGCGATCCGGTTCGACGAGCCGCTGCTGGCGGCGGACTGATCACCGGGATTTATTCTCGCCGGCGTTCACTCTCGAGCATGGACATCGGCGTACTCACCGTTCCGCTGGGAGGACAGTCCCGCGAAGAGGCCTTTTCGTATCTCTCGGAGATCGGGGTCGACGCGATCGAACTCGGCTGTGGCGGGTTTCCGGGCGACGACCACCTCCCGCGGTCAGAATTCCTCGGCGACGAGGAGGCACAGGCCGAACTGCACGAGCAGTGCGAGGAGCACGGCCTGCGGATCAGCGCGCTCGCGACCCACAACAACCCGCTCCATCCCGACGACGCGCGGGCCGAGGAGGCCGACGCCGAACTCCGCGAGGCGATCGCGCTGGCCGACGAACTCGGCGTCGGGATCGTCACCTGTTTTTCCGGGCTCCCTGCGGGAGGGCCGAACGACGAGACGCCCAACTGGATCACCGCCCCGTGGCCGACCGAACACGCGGAGGCCCACGAGTACCAGTGGGAGGAAGTCGCGATCCCCTACTGGGAAGAGATCGCAGAACACGCCGCGGATCACGACGTGGACGTGGCGATCGAGATGCACCCGAACATGCTGGTGTACGAGCCCCACGGGATGGCTCGGTTGCGGGAGGCGACGAACGAGCACGTCGGCGCGAACTTCGACCCCTCACACCTGTACTGGCAGGGTATCTCCGTGACCGACGCGATCCGGTATCTCGGCGAGCGCGACGCGATCCACCACGTCCACGCGAAGGACACGAAGGTCTACGAGGCGAAAGCGAGGGAGAAGGGCGTCCTCGACACCACCGCCTACACCGACGAGCCCGACCGTTCGTGGCTGTTCCGATCGATCGGCTACGGGCACGGCGAGAGTCACTGGAAGGACGTCGTCAGCACGCTCCGGATGGTCGGCTACGACGACGTGCTCTCGATCGAACACGAGGACTCCCTGACCAGCGCGAACGAAGGGCTGGAGAAGGCCGTCGACGTGCTCGATCGAGCCGTCTTCGAGACGACGCCCGGCGAGGCCTACTGGGCGGAGTAGCCCCCGGCTCACCCTTACTCGACACCGTCTACCGGTTCGTCTGCGAGTTCTCGCCACGGGCGAGGACGTTCTCGGTGGAGATCCGCGACTCGACGGAACACGGACCGGCGTCGTTGACGTCTACCGACGCTACGAAAGCGGTGAGACGACCGACGCGATCGCGACGCTCGAACTCGACGAGCCGCTACCGGCGCCGTACCGAAGGGGGGCCTTGGAACGTGTGACATGTCGTACCAAGACCATCCCGCGATTCGATTCGCGTACACAAAAGTGTTGGTGAACGTGAACTAGTAGGTCGTCGAGAGCCGTTCGGACGCGAGCGATGCGACGGTCGATCCCCGACACCTAAGACGCCCTCTGCAGTAGGTCCGCTATGGCACTCGATATCGGCGTCCTCGGCTACCGGTTCATGGGCAAGGCTCACTCGAACGCAATGGCGCGCCTGCCGATGTTCTTCCCCGATGCCCCCGAGATCAACCGCGAGGTGCTCGTCGGGCGCGACGAGGAGGCACTGGCGGAGGCCGCAGAGCGACTGGGCTTCGCGCGAACCACGACCGACCCCTCGGAAGCCATCGAGTCGGTCGACGTCTTTTACAACCTCGGGCCGAACTTCGTCCACCCCGAGTACTCGATCGAGGCCTTGGAGGCAGGCGTTCCGGTGTTCTGCGAGAAGCCGCTTGCACCCACGCTCGAAGAGGCAGAATCGATGACCGAGGCCTACCGCGAGGCGGGCGTACCCGCGGGCTGTGCGTTCAACTACCGGTTCGTCCCGGCGATCCGGTACGCGAAAAACCTGATCGAATCGGGTGAGCTCGGCGAGGTCTACCACGTCCGCGGGCGCTACTTGCAGGACTGGCTGGTCGATCCCGACGCCGCCTGGAGCTGGCGCAACGACGCGGAGCTGGCGGGAAGCGGCGCGCTCGGGGATCTGGGCGCGCACACGATCGACCTCGCGCGATTCCTCGTGGGCGACGTCGCAGGCGAGATCTCGCAGGTCTCGGGTCAGCTCCGGACGTTCACCGACGAACGCCCCGTCGAAGGGGGAGACGAACCCCGGGAGGTGACCGTCGACGACGCGTATCTGGCGACCGCCGAGTTCGACGGCGGCGCGGTCGGCAGCTTCGAGGCGAGTCGGAACGCCACCGGCCACAAGAACGACCACACGATCGAGATCGAGGGCTCGAAGGGGAGTCTGAAGTTCTCGCTCGAACGGTTGAACGAGCTAGAGTACCTGCGGGAGGGCTCGCGCGGCTTCGAGACGATCCTGGTGACCGACGAGGACGACCCGTACATCGACCACTGGTGGCCCCCGGGCCACGTCATCGGCTGGGAGCACACGTTCGTCCACGAGAACTACGAGTTCCTTTCCGCCGTCGAATCGGGCGGCGAGTTCGAGCCGAGCTTCGAAGACGGGCTCGCGACCCAGCGGGTGCTCGCGGCGATCGAAGAGAGCGACGTGAGCGGCGAGCGCGTCAGCCTCGACCTAGAAACCTGATCAGCGCGTCGTTGACCCGTTCGGCGGCGTCGATCTGTACCCAGTGGCTCGCCCCCTCGATCCGCTCGACCTCGATCTCGGGGACCCACTCGTCGAGTCCGTCAGTGAGTCGGGGGGAGAGCGCCGAGTCCTCGGTTCCCCAGAGAAGCAGCGTGGGCCGATCGATCAGTCCGTCGCTCGTGGTCGCGCCCGGATCGCTCCAGCCCGGAACTGCCGCGCGGACCGTCCCGCGAAACAGCGCCCGGTAGTAGTTGAGCATCGCGGTCAGCGCGCCCGGACGCGAGCAGGCTCGCTTGTACCGTTCGATCGCCTCCTCGTCGAACGCCCCCGGTCGCGCCGACTCCTCGCGAAACAGCCGTTCGAGCAGCCGCCAGTCGCCGGCCCGAAAGAGGAGTTCGGGAAGGAGGGGGAGCTGAAACAGGAGGACGTACCACGACCGGCGGCGCTGGTCGGAGGTCAGGTCGCGCAGCTCTCGGCGGTACGCACCCGGGTGCGGGGCGTTGAGGACGACCAGCCGGTCGACGCAGTCGGGGTGGCGGGCGGCGACCTCCCAGGCGACGACGCCGCCCCAGTCGTGACCGACGAGGTGGGCGCGCTCCTCGCCGCAGTACGCGATCAGCGCGCGGACGTCACCGATCAGGCCGTCGAGGCGGTACGCGCTCACGCCGTGTGGTTTCTCCGAGCGGTTGTACCCGCGCATGTCGGGGACGACGACTCGATACCCGGCCTCGACGAGTGCGGGAAGCTGTTCGCGCCAGCAGTACCAGAACTCGGGAAACCCGTGGAGTAAGACGACGAGCGGCCCCTCGCCCGCCTCGACGTAGTGGAGCCGGACTCCGTTGACGATCGCCTCCTCGTGGGACCAGTCGTCCATACGCAACTCCTTAGACGACGGCGAAGTATGTCTTTTGTTCGGCGAACCCCTGTGGGCGACGGTCGATTCGGACTCTCCGGTCGAAATTGGGTGTGAACTCGGAGAAGCTACTTGGGCCGATCCGTCGTGCGTCGCACCATGAGCACCCAGCCAGCCGACGCCTCGACGGGTGGCGTGTCGACCGCCCGCCCCGTCCCGGACGCGGACGGCGCTCGCGGAGACGACCGCCTCGACAGGGACCTCCTGTTTCACCTGCTCGCGAACCGACGCCGGAGAGCTGTGCTGTACTACCTCGCGGAACACGACTCGCGCGTCAGTATGCGGACGCTGGCCGAGCGGATCGCCGCCTGGGAGCACGGCACCACGGTCCGCCAGCTGGGTTCGGACCAGCGCCAGCGGGTGTACATCGCGCTGTATCAGTCCCACCTGCCGAAGCTCGACGGCGCCGGGGTCATCGCGTACGACCAGGCGCGTGGCATCGTCGAGCGGGCCGATCGGGCCGACCAGCTCGACGGCTACGTTCTCGACAATCCCTACGAATCGACCGACTCCCGAACGGACGAACCGACGGGCGACGAAGACGACGAGCGACCGAACCGATCGTCGCCCGCTCTGGCGGTCGCGGTGGGCAGCCTCGGCGTCCTCGCGGCCAGCTGGTTCGGGATCGTTCCGGCCTCGGCACTGCTGGCGATCACCTGGGTCGGCATCTGTCTCGGGTTCGTCCTCGGGGCGGACGATCTCGCGGCGTTCCTGTCGTCCGGGGCCGACAGGTAGACGGGCGGCGGTGATCGTGATCGGAGCCACCGACGACCGGCAGGCGACGGCCCCACACGTATCAGCCCGCCGGACGAACCCGCTCGTATGCAGGTCGCGATCACCGGTGCGGACGGCAACGTGGGCAGACAGGCGCTCGAAGCGCTCTCGGAACACGACGTAACGGCGCTGACCCACAGCGAGAGCGAGGACATCGATAGCGTGGTCGTCGACGTGACGGACGCCGAGCGCGTCGAGGAGGTCCTCGCGGGCCACGACGCCGTCGTCCACCTCGCGGCGAATCCCTCGCCCGACGCCGGCTGGGAGGAGGTCCGAGAGGTGAACGTCGACGGGGCGTACAACGTCTTCGAGGCGTGCGTCGAGACCGATCTCGATCGGATCGTCTTCGCCTCCTCGAATCACGTCTCGCACATGAAAAACGCCGCGGATCCCGCGGAACCCGAGTCGATGGTCGAGGATCCCTCGGTGGTCGACCCCGACGACCCGCCCCGGCCCGACTCGTACTACGGGGTGAGCAAAGTGGCCGGGGAGGCGCTGGGGAGCTACTACGCCGACCGCCACGGATTGGAGGTCGTGAATCTCCGGATCGGCTGGCTGCTCGAGGGGGCCGACTTAGCGGAAACCCAGGAAAAAGACGACGAGCACGCCCGCTTCGCCCGCGCGATGTGGCTCAGCCCGCGGGACTGCCGTGACGCGATCGAACGCGCGACGACCGCGGAGCTCCCCGAAAGCCCCGTGACGGTCAACGCCATCTCCGCGAACGACGACCGGTACCTCTCGGTCACGCACGCGATCCGGGGGATCGGCTACCGACCCCGTGACAACGCGAGCGAGGCGCTCAGCCGAAGTACGCACTGAACTCCCCGCCCTCGGGGTCGATCCCCTCCTCTTTGGCGACGCTGAGGTAGATCGCGCTGTTGATCAAGCCGATGTGAGAAAAGGCCTGCGGGTAGTTCCCGAGGAAGGTTCCAGTACCCGGTTCGATCTCCTCTGCGAGGAGTCCGAGCGGACTCGTGTGGGAAAGCAGCGTCTCGAAGATCGCTTCGGCCTCCTCGATCCGGCCGGCGAGCGCGAGCGCGTCGACCAGCCAGAACGAACAGAGCACGAACGCCCCCTCCTCGCCCGGCAGGCCGTCGTCGCGCCTGTAACGGTAGACGAACCCCTCCTCGCTCATCAGCTCCTCGATGATCGCGTCGATCGTGTTCTCGACGCGCTCGTCGTCGGCGGGCAGGAAGCCCACGATCGGGACCTGGAGCGTCGCGGCGTCGAGGTGGTCGTCCGTCTCGAAGTGCTGGACGAACGCGCCTTTCTGTTCGCTGTAGCCCCGTTCGAGGATCGCCTCGCGGATCTCCTCGCGGACCTCGCGCCAGCGTTCCACCGGGGCTTCGCGGTCGTCCATCTCGGCGATCTCGATGCCCCGATCGAGCGCCACCCAGCACATCAGCTTCGAGTGAACGTGGTGACGGGGCTCGTCGCGGAACTCCCAGATCCCCTCGCCGGGTTCCTCCCAGACCTCGCAGGTGTACTCGACGATGTGCTCGACGGCGTTCCAGCCCTCCTCGTCGAGTTGGCCGTCGTATCGGAGCGTCTCGTAGATCCCCTGGACGATCGTCCCGTAGATGTCGCCCTGGAACTGGTCCGCGGCGGCGTTGCCGATCCGGACCGGCTTCGAGTACCGGTAACCCGTCTTTTTCTCCAGCAGCTCCTCGCCGAGCTCGGTCTCGCCGCGTAGTCCGTACAGCGGCTGGAGCTCGCTCGGGTCGGACTTACACCGATCCAGGAACCACTCGAAGTAGGCGTGGGCCTCGTCGGTCTGACCGAGCGCGTACAGCGCCTGGACGGTGAGTTTCGCGTCCCGGATCCAGTTGTACCGGTAGTCCCAGTTCCGAACGCCGCCGAGGGTCTCGGGCAGCGACGTCGTGGGGGCCGCACAGATCGCGCCCGTCTCCTCTTGCATCAGGAGCTTGAGGACCAACCCCGAGCGCACGACCGCGTCGTTCCAGCGTTCCTCGATCACGTCCCCCAGCGTTCCGTTCTTTTGCCCGACCCACTCGCGCCAGTACTCGACGGTCGTTTCGAGGGCGTTCTCGCCCGCGGCGGGCTCGGCCGGGCCGTCCGGATCGTGGACGGCGACCGACCACCGTACGTCCCCCGCCGAGAGCGTCTCGTGGCCGACCGCCCGATCCCCGGTTTCGGGGATCTCGGTGGGAAACCCGCTTTCGAACTCGATCGTCCTGTCGCCTCCCGACGCGAGGACCCGCCCCTCTTTCTCGCGCAGCGTCGTCCCGGCCCGCCCGTAGTCGAACCGGGGTTCGAAGGCCGTCTCGACGGTGACCGTCCCCGATTCGCAGGTCGCGCGCCGGTAGATCGGCTGGCTCTCGCTCGCGCCGTCCTCGGCCTTCGGGACGAAGTCCGTGACCCCGAGCCGCCCCGAGGCCGTCTCGAACGTGGTGTGAAGCACGTTCGTCTCGGGTTCGTAGCGCTGGCTCGTCTCGGCTGGCGAGACCGGGCGAACAGCGAAATAGCCCATGCCCGGATCGAGCAGCCGACCGAAGACGCTCGGGGAATCGAGCGACGGCACGCACCACCAGTCGACCGCCCCCGACTCGCTTACCAGCGCGCAGGTGCTGCCGTCGCCGATCAGGCCGTAGCGCGAAAGCGGCGTGAACTCCATATCCGCGTTAGGTATCGGAGGTATAAGTGTCCGTCAAAACGACATCGCGCCGTCGTCGGTGATGATCCCCGAGAGCAGCCGAACGGGCGTGGCGTCGTACAGCGGGTTCTCGACGGCAAAGCCCTCCGCGGGCTCCAAGAGCACCTCGCTCGCGGGGCGGTACTCGTTTTCGAAGACGAAGCCGCCGTCGATCAGCTTCGCGCCCGAGCCGGCGACGTACATCGGCACGTCGAGATCGTCCGCGGTCGCCGCGATGGGGTAGGTTCCCACGCGGTTGTACAGCGTCTCGCCGACCAGACAGTCCATCCCCATCAGGACGTAATCGCACTCGGCGAGGTAGTTGCCCGAGGCGCTGTCGACGATCAGCGTCGGTTCGACGCCGTCGATCGCCGCGAGCTTGCGCGCGGTCTTCCGACCCGCGAGCCGGGGACGGGCCTCGGTGACGTACACCGAGATCTCGACGCTCGGGCCGACGGCCTTCTCGATGGCGGCGTTGACCGTCGAGGAGTAATCGTGGGTCAGAAGCGTCATCCCGTCCTCGATGAGCTCGGCGGCGTAGGCCGCCGCCTGTTCTTTCCCCCCCTCGATCCGCTCGACCATCGTCTCGATCGCCGCCGACAGCGCCGCCTTCCCCTCCGCGACGGTCTCGGGTTCGGCTTCCTCTACCTCGCGGGTGATCGTCCGCTGGACGTTAAAGAGCGAGGCGTGCGAGGGGTTCGCCCGCCGGAGGACCGAGCTGTTGCGTTCGACGTCGCGGGTGAACTCCTCGACCGTCGCGTACTCGCGTTCGGTCAGCTCCGACAGGGCGCGCGCGGCCTTGACAGCCACGATCGAGGAGCTGTGGGTCTGCATCTCCTCGATCTCCGCGACCGTCTCGTCGATCATGGCTGATGCACTCGGTCTCGGGCAAAAGGCCTTCCGACGAAAGGCCTCTGCGCTCGCTGGCACTCGCGCTTCACCCTTTTCATGTCGCTACGAGAGACCGCGAGCGGTCTCTCGGCGTCCAGCAAATCGCGGAACGATTTTCGAGACCGCCGAGGACCGCAGAGTCACGGCGTCCAACCGAACGCCGCTCTCGGGAACGCCTGCCCTCCCCCGCGCCGGCCACTGCACCGCCGCCGGTCACCGCAACCGCCGTCGCACAGCCACCGACTGACACACTGCGACCGCCCAGCCCTGCACAGCACCGCAGAGCTAAACGCTCGCGGTCCCTACCCCCGGTATGGTCGCCGTCACCTACTACTGTCCCCGCTGTGGGGCGCTCGCCGAACTCGACCGGGACGCGTATCTCGCCGACAAGTCCGTCACGCCCTACCCGCTCGACGGCTGGGAGTACGTCACGGTCGACGAGGAGTACGAGGATGCAGACGGCGTGCGCCTCGTCTGTGGCGGGCGCGCCACGGTCGAGGGAGGTGACGAAACGGGCGGAGCGAACGAAACGGGCTGTGGCGAACCCTTCTATCTGAGTTTCGTTCGGTTCGAAGACGGGAAGGAAATCGAAGCGCGCCCACCAGCGGAGTACGTCGCGATCGGCGCGGGAGTCGGATCGCAGGGTCCGAACACGCCGGGTGGTCCGAACCTCCCCTCGCAGGGCGAACGATAAGGCCACTGGACGCCTACCGAGGGGTATGGACGAGGAGATCCTCGCCGACCAGCGCGAACTCGTCGCCCTGCTCGAATCGGCGGGCTGGGACGTTACGGACACCGAACTCTCGGTCTACGAGAGCCCGTGGGAGGACGACGAGTCGCCCGAGGCCTCGGTCACGCTCAGCGCGCGCAAACGCTACCCGGACAGCGACGACGAGGACAGCCCCTACCGGGTGCGCTGAGGGCGTTTTCAGCCCTTGATGTTACAGACGGGGAACGTCCGTGCGACCCTGTCGCCGATGCCCAGCGCGTCGCTCACCCGGACGACCTCGTCGACGTCCTTGTAGACGCCCGGGGCCTCCTCGGCGACGGTCGCGCCGCTCTGGGCTTTGACGTAGATGTGGTCCTGATCGCGCAGGTCGTCCCGGACGTCCTCCCCCCAGAACTCGTTTTTCGCCTGCGTGCGGCTCATCACCCGCCCTGCGCCGTGGGCCGTCGAGCCGAACGTTTCGGCCATCGAGTGCTCGCCGCCGCGGAGGACGAAACTCCCCGCACCCATGCTCCCCGGGATGATGATCGGCTGGCCCACGTCGCGGTAGGCCGCGGGCACTTCCGGGTGGCCCGCCGGGAACGCCCGGGTCGCCCCCTTGCGGTGGACGTAGCACTCGCGTTCCTCCCCGTCCACCGTATGAGCTTCCTTTTTCGCGATGTTGTGGGCCACGTCGTAGAGCAGCTCCATCTCCATCTCCTCCCACTCGCGTCCGAACACCCGCTCGAACACCCGGCGGGTGCGGTGCATCACGAGCTGGCGGTTGACCCACGCGAAGTTGATCGCGCCGCACATCGCGCCGTAGTACTCCTCGGCCAACCGGGAGCCCGCGGGGGCGGCCGCAAGCTCCCTGTCGGGCAGTTCGGCGAAC
>JAWARX010000031.1:0-12587 GCA_038893155.1 Halalkalicoccus sp. | reverse complement strand
ACAGTAGCCCGAGCAGGTGTCGAAACTGGATCCGTGTCTCGGGCAGACGACCTCGCCGTCGCGGATCACCGCGCCGACGCCCTCGCGGTAGAGCTCCTGGGCCTCGTGTGTACAGCGGTTGACCCACGCCTCGACGGCTTTCCCCCCGTTCTCGCAGGGGACGAGCAACACTTCGGTGTCCTCGTCGCGCTGATCCCGCACGGTAAAGAGCCACGCGCCCTCCTCCTCGACGGTCTCGACGCTCGTCAGTCTGTGGCGGCCGGTCATGGATGAACAGTAGCGGAGGGGTAGTTTAGGTTCCTCGATGCACGTCGGGCGGGGACGATCCAGACAGGACAGTCCTCCTTTCGAAAAAGCGGCCACTTACCGGCCGAGGTTCGTCACCTGGACTCTGGATTCGAGTACACGGGTCCGAAAGTCCGAGTCGGCGACGGCGAGCCGATCGCCGGTCGAGCGGGCCGGAGCGGCGACCATGAGGTCACGAACCGCCATTCGCTCGTCGGCTGCGAGCAGTTCACCCTGCAGTCGGGCCGCTTCGAGTGAGGTCTTCGTTGAAGCCGAGCGCGTGGACGCCGCCGAGACGCTGGCGCTCCTTGGCGAGCCGGGATCCCCGTGAGCGAAGCGAACGGGGGTCAGGCGAGTCCACGACTGGGCGAGTGCAACGAGCGAAGGAAGTGGACTCGCCGGGATTTGAACCCGGGGCCTCTCCCATGCCAAGGGAGTGATCTACCACTGATCTACGAGCCCTCGCACTCTCCGGTATCCGCGGTGGAATCATAAACGCTTCGAACCCACCCGCGACGAGTCGCAATCCTTTAGCCCCTCGCCGGGCGACTCCCGGTGGGAACAGCACGGCCGCAAATCCGACTCGCCACGAGCATTGCACGTCTCGCGCGGCTCACGGCCTCCGAGACGGTTTCACCGTCTCGGTCGATCGCGGAACATCGTTCCGCGCAACGCCCGTTCGCCCGTTCCGAGGCGGCAAGCCGCCTCGTGGCTCTGGGATTGCGGTAGTGCACGTAACGTGCCGTCTGCGGTCTGTGCGGTTCCTATCCTCGACTATGGCCCGCATGCATACACGCCGTCGCGGCTCGTCCGGCTCGGACAAGCCCACGGCAGACGAACCACCGGAGTGGAGCGACGTTGAGGCCGACGACATCGAATCGCGGGTCGTCGAACTCGCCCAGCAGGGCCACGACCCCAGCCAGATCGGCATGAAGCTGCGCGACGAAGGAGTGAAGGGCACGCCCGTCCCGAACGTCAAGCTCGCGACGGGCAAGAAGGTCGGCGAGATCCTCGAAGAGAACGACGCCTCGCCGGACGTTCCGGAGGACCTCCGGAACCTGATGGAGCGGGCGATCCGCCTGCGCGAGCACGTCGCCGAGAACGGACAGGACGCCCAGAACAAGCGCGCCCTGCAGAACACCGAGGCGAAAGTCCGCCGGCTCGTCAACTACTACCGCGGCGACGAGCTGCCCATGGACTTCCGGTACACCTACCGGAACGCCCAGGACCTGCTCGAATAATGGCCGTCACGGGTCGATCGGAGCGCGATCTCGCCGCCGAACTCGCGAACAGCGAGTTCGTCCGGGTAGCCCCCCGTTCGGACGGCGATTCGATCGCCGCCGCCGGGCTGCTCTTGCGTGCGCTCGCGGCCCGGTCGACCCCGTTTCAGGCCCGCGTCGTCCCGCCGACCGCCGACCCACCGACGGACGCGACGGTCCCGATCGGGTTTCCCGGTGGAATCAGTCCCGACGAGCGCTCGGCGACCGCCGCCGCGGTCGAAATCGTCCGCGATCTCGACTGCGAACCCGATCCCGGGCTCGCGCTCGCGGGCCGACTGCTCGGCGACGAGACGGATCCCGACACCGATCTCGATCGACGGAACGGCGTCGGGATCCCCACGGCGGATCTCGCCGACGGCCTCGCCCACTCGACGCTCGTTCACGCGGGCTTCTCGGGCGACGAGACGGCCGCGGGTGCGCACCTCGCGGAACTCGCCGACGACGACCGGGCGGTCGCCTCGCTGGTCGCCCTCGAAACGGCCGGCGACGAGGCGGCGAGCGACCGGGCCGCTCACGCCATCGAACGGGCTCTTCGCCCGCACGCCACGCCGGATGGCCCCTTCGAGACCGCCGAGGGCTTCGCGGACGTGCTCGACTGTCTGGCGCGCGACGCGCCGGGGGTCGCGCTGGCGCTCGCGACCGGTCACGACGTGCGGACGAGCGCGCTCGAGGCGTGGCGGACCCACGCGAGGGCGGCCCACGAGGCGATCCGAACGGCCGACACGGGGCGGTACGACGGCCTGTTCGTCGCCCGCATCGAGGAGGGGCCGGTCGAGACGGTCGCCCGTCTCCTGCGCGATTACCGCTCACCCGAGCCGATCGTCCTCGTCGTCGCCGACGGCGAGGCGGGCGCTGCGGGAGTCGAAAGCGTCGGCGATGCCGTCGCCGAGGCCGCCGCGGCTATCGGCGGGACCGGCGGCGGCACCGCCGTTCGGGGGTTCGCCCGATTCGACCCCCCGCCGGAGGCGTTCCTCGAAGCGTTCCGGGAGGCGATCCGATGAAACGGATCGAGGTCCGGACGGCCCACGAGAGCCCGGCGCTGGTCGCACGAGCGGTCTCGCCGGACAACACACCCGAGATCCGAACGCGCGTGAAGGACGGTCGGGTGGTGACGACGATCGAGCGCGAGACGACCGGTGGCCTGCGGACGACGGCGGACGACTACGTCGTGAACCTCACCGTCGCAGACGAAGTGGCACAGCTAGCAGACCAAATCACGAACCAATCATGAGTGAACGATCAGTTTCCCGACAGCAACGACAGAAGCGGTGGTACACCGTGCTCGCGCCCGAACAGTTCGACCGGGCCGAACTCGGCCAATCACCCGCAAACGAACCGGAGCAGCTCCTGGGTCGCAACCTCGAGACGACCCTCGGCGAGCTGACGAACAACGCGAGCGAGAACAACATCAAGCTCACGTTCAAGATCAACGACGTGGGCAGCGATTCGGCGTACACGGAGTTCGTCAAACACGAGCTCACGCGCGATTACCTGCGCAGCCTCGTGCGGCGCGGAGCCTCGAAGATCGACGCCTACGTCACGGTGCTGACCGCCGACGACTACCGCGTCCAGATCCAGCCGGTCGCGCTGACGACGAAGAAGGCGGATCACAGCCAGGAACACGCCATCCGCAAGCGGATGATCGAGATGACCCGCGAGGCCGGTCGCGAGCGCACCTTCGAGGAGCTCGTCGACAGCGTCGTGCAGGGCCGCCTCTCCAGTGCGATCTACGGCGAGGCGAAGACGATCTACCCCCTGCGGCGGGTGGAGATCCAGAAGCTGACCCTCGAGGCTCGCCCCGAGGAGGTCGCCGAAGAGGAGGAGACGGCCGTCGACGTCGACGACGCGGACGTCGCGGTCGACGAGGAAGCCTAACGCTCGCGAGACGGCTCAGCCTGCGGTCGGCGGTTCGACTATTCTTCGACGACGACCTTCCCGATCATCCCGCCGCGTTCGTGGGGTACGCAGGAGTAGTTGTGTTCGCCCGCCACCTCCAAGGTGTGCTCGAAGCGCTCGCCGGTGTAGATCGACCCCGACCGATCGTCGTGCCACGCCGCTCTGGCCTCGCGTTCGTTCTCGAACTCGCCGGTCGAGAAGAAGGAGGCCCCCTCGGGCTGGCCGCCGTCGTAGGCGGTCACCGTGTGCGCTCGCGAGCCGGTGTTCTCCCAGATCACGGTGTCGCCGATCTCGATCGCGTAGGACTCTGGCAGGAACTCGTGGGCGCTCATGCCGACGTCGTACGCCTCGGTCAGGCTCGCGATGGCGGTACAGCCCGCGAGCCCGACGATCGAGCCGCCGCCGACGGCAGCGAGGAACGCGCGCCGTTGCATACGCGTGAGTCGGGACCGGGGAATCTATAGGCTGTCGGTCGACGGTCCTCGGCTCGCGAAAACCGTCCGACCGCCGGCTTCCGTCGCCGTGCCGACCGACTCCTTTCACGGTGATCCACAACCGATAAAAGCCCGCTATGCGAGCGAGAGATATGGATCTCGCGCCGCGGTTCGTCGGTCGGCTGGGGGTCGCCGACGCGGTCACCGTCGGCAACGCCGCGTTGGGGTTTCTGGCGGCCGCGGTCGCGATGGTCGACGTGGAGCTTGCGGCACAGTTCGTCCTGCTCGCGGCGGTGCTCGATGGCCTCGACGGCGTGCTCGCCCGGCGGTACGGCGGTACGCCGGTCGGCCCGTATCTCGACTCGCTCGCGGACGTGGCCTCCTTCGGCGTCGCACCCGCCATGCTCGTGATCGCGATCGCGGAGGGCGCGGCCGTAAGCGGCGTCGGTGCGGCGATCGCCTTCGGGATCCCCGCGCTGTTCGTCGCGATGGCGGTCGTCCGGCTGGGGCTGTACACCGCCTACGACGCGGCGGGGACGACGACTGCGGGTGCGCCGAGTACGCTCGCGGCGACGGCGCTGGGGGCGGCCGTGCTGTCGGGGATCGACGCGCCGATCGCGGTGCTCGCGATCACCGCCGCCTTCTGTTATCTGATGGTCTCCCCGATCGAGTACCCGGACCTGCTCGCACGCGACGCGCTGTTGATGGGGGTCGTTCACGTGCTGGCCGTGCTCGTACCGGGATTTCAGGGCGGCATGTTCCCCGTCGCCTTGCTGACGTTGGCGCTCGCGTACCTGTTTCTGGGGCCGTGGCTCTACTGGGGCGAGGCCGAACGCGAGGGGAAGGGAAACGCTCATAGGCCGTTCGACCGGACCTCACTGTATGAGCGAGGACGCGTCCGACGAGAGCGAGGCGGCCCCCGACGAGGAGGTCGACGAGACCGCGGGCGAGGGAACGGACGACACGCCGGACGAGGAGCCAGCCGACGCGGACGAGGGCGACGTCGAGACCGAGGAGGTCGCCGGCGACGCGGACGAAGGATCCGAAAGCGACGAATCGGAAAGCGAGGACGAGCCCGACTCCGAACCGGACGCCGACGAGGACGCCGAAAGGACGGACGGCGAGGACGAGGAATCGACCGAGCTGGCCGAGCCGCTCACCGAGGAGACGCTCACAGAGCGGCTCGACGGCGCGGAGGCCGCCCTCGAAGTGGCCGAAACCGAAGCCGACCTCGACGACGTGTCGGCGACGCTCGTCTCGATCGGCAACGACATCGAGAAGGCGGACCTGCCCGAGCCCGACGAGGACGACGAGGACGCCGAAGACCCGCGAGAAGCTCTCGAGGACCGACTCTCCGATCTGCAGGACGAGCTCGAAGAGGAGCGCGGGCCCTACAGCGAGGACGTCATCGAGTGGATCGAGGAGGCCGGAACGACGATCGAGGAGACCCGCTGGACCGAGAGGGGCGAAGAAGAGCTCGTCGCACCGGTCGAGACGTTCGTCGAGGCCGAAAACGAGATCCTGGGGACCGGACTCACGCTCGACGGGACGGAGCCGGCGAGCCTGGTGACGACGCTCGAAACCGCCGCCGCGGCGGTCGGCGACGCGACGCTCGACCCCGACGAGGACGCCGAAACCATCGCCGCGCTGCTCGAAGCCGTAGAGGAGCTACAGGCGGGCATCGACGACGCAGAGGAGTGGGACGACCTGACCACCCGCGAGAAGCTGGCCGCCCACGGCTTTTACGACGTACTCGACCACCGCAAGGACTTCCCGCCGGAGTGGCACGCCCTGAAGGTCTACGAGAAACGCGGCGAAGCAGAGCCCATCCTGCTCGCGCTCGAACAGCTCGGCTCGGAGTTCATGGAGCGCCACTGCATCGAGTCGCTCACGCGAATGGGCGCACCCGAGGCCCTCGACGTCATGACCCAGCGAGCCAACAAGCGCGATAAGCCCGCGATCACGGCGCTGGGCAAGATCGGGAGCGACGAGCCCGTCGAGATGCTCGTCGAGTACGCCGAGGCCGACAGCGACCCCAAGCTCCAGCTCGTCACCCTCAAGGCGCTCGGCGAGATCGGAAGCGAAGAGGCGACGCAGGCCGTCGCCGACCGGCTCACCGCCGAGAACCCCGAGGTTCGCAGCGCCGCGGCCCGCTCGCTCGGGCTGATCGGCGACACGCGCGCGATCTCGCCGCTGTCGGACGTGCTCGAAAACGACGACGCCGACACCGTGCGTGCGAGCGCCGCGTGGGCGCTCAACCAGATCGGCACCGAAGCGGCGCTCGACGCCGTCTCGCCCTACGCCGACGATCGGGCGTTCCTCGTCCAGAACGAGGCACAGAAGGTCGCCTGAGCCGGGCCGCCGAACCTTTTTATTCCATCGGGGGACCAACCGGGGCGTGTCCCGGTCGCGTCGGGCCTTGCTTGCGTGTCTGTTCGTGCTCGTGCTCGCGCTCGCGAGTGCGGCGAGCGTCGCCGCCGCAACGACCGGTGGAGGCCAGGCGGACGGGCCGAGCGGGCCGGAAGGGGCGGGCGAAACGAACGCGACGATCGTCGAGGTGTATCCGAACACGAACCATCCGGGTAACGCCGGAGAGTACCTCGTCGTCGACTTTCCTTCTGCTACCGATCTCGCCCGGTTCTCGCTGACCGACGGGAAGACGACGACGGGGCTCGGTAACGACACCGTTTCGGGAGCGGTGGCGTTCAGCCGCGCGCCCGAGATCACCCGCGAGAAGGTCTCGTACCCCGTCTACGAACTGCCCGACCACTTCGCGATGGCCCAGTCGGGCGAGACGATTCGTCTGTACAACGACGGGCGGCTCGTCTCGTCGACGAGCTACGAGCGCGCCCCGCAGGGCGAGCGCTGGCTGGCCGACCGCGGGGAGTGGCGACCCCGCGGGGCGACGAGCTTCGAGGCACGCGACCTGCCGGCCGAACGCGTCACGGCCTTCTCGCTGCCGGACTCGCCGGAGATCCCGATCGAGGTCCTCGACGGGGCGAACGAGCGGCTCTATCTCGGGGGCTACTCGCTCGAATCCGAGCCGGCGGTCGAGGAGCTCCTCGCGGCCCACGAGCGCGGTGTCGAGGTGCGCGTGCTGGTCGACGGAACGCCCGTCGGCGGCCAGAGCGAGGCCGAGGCCGACGCGCTCGACCGGCTCGCCGACGCGGGCATCGAGGTGCGGGTCTTCGACGGTCCTACGACCCGCTATCGGTTCCACCATCCCAAATACGCCGTGGCGGACGAGCGCGCGCTCGTCATGACCGAGAACTGGAAACCCGCCGGCACCGGCGGTCAGTCGAGTCGCGGCTGGGGGCTGGTCGTCGAGAGCCGGCCGGTCGCCGACGAACTGGCCGCGGTGTTCGAGGCCGACGCCGGCTGGGAGGACACCGCCGACTGGGACCGTTCGCTCGCGGGAACGCTCGTCGAGGCCGATCCCGCCGACGGCGAGTTCCCGAGCGGGTTCGCGCCGACGACGGCCGACGTCGAGTCGGTCAGGGTGGTGACCGCACCCGACAACGCGGAGGACGAGACCGTCGCCCTACTCCGGAGCGCCGAGGAGTCGATCCTTATCAAACAGGCGACGATCGCGCACGATCACGCGTTCTTGCGGGAGGCGATCGCGGCCGCCGAACGCGGCGTCGAGGTCCGGATCCTGCTCGACGCCTCGTGGTACGTCGCCGACGAAAACGAGGCGGTCGTCCGCTATCTCGACGATCAGGCCGAATCCGGCGGCCTCCCGATCGAGGCGCGTCTGATCGATCCCGACGGCTTCGAGAAGCTCCACGCGAAGGGCGTGATCGTCGACGACCGCAGAACGATGGTCGGGAGTATCAACTGGAACGATAACTCGGTGAAGAACAACCGCGAGGTGGCGCTGGTCGTCGAGAGCGAACCCATTGCGGCGCACTTCGATCGGGTGTTCGAGGCCGACTGGACCGACGAGAGGCGCTGGGCGGTGCCTGCGGGCGTGGGCCTCGGCGTCGCGGCCGCGGCAGGCACGGCCGTCCTCGTCGGGTCGCGGCTGATCCGCTTCGAACGCTGAGCCGCTCTCTCGGACCATCGCCGGGTACGGTCAGTTCCCGAACCGGCCCCGGCGGCGATCCCTCGGCTCGAGCGGCGTCGAAAGCCACTCGTATGCGAGCTGTTTCGCGCTCCCTTCGGTTCGAACGCCGTCGTGATCGGTCGCGATCTCGACGTTCTCAGCCCCGTCGAGCGCCGGACTCTCGGGGCGGACGAGGAAGAACTCGTCGGCGCTGCCCCGGAGCGTGTAGTAGTCGATCCGGTCGCTCTCGGGCGTCTCGTCGGGGTGGTTGAGTTCGTAGAGCGCCTCGCCCGGGGTGTCGGCACAGTCGTGGGAGATGAACGCACAGACGCGAGCGGTTCCCGGCCCCGCCTCGCAGTCCGGCCCGCAGGTCCACGTGCCGTGGTTCGCACCCGCGAGCCCGACGACCGTCTCGACGCGGTCGTACCGGTCGGGATGCTCCTCGAGGCCGTCCATCCAGTAGCGGAGGCCCGTGACGCCGAGGCTGTGGCCGAGCACCTGGACGCGGTCGACGCCCGTATACTCGCGGATCTGTCCGACGAAGTCGTCGAGCTGGTCTCGCATCTCGTCGTGAGTGGACCCTTCGCGGCCGAAGGTGATCGCCCACAGCGCGTCGCCGCCGAAGCCACGATCGATGAAGTACTCCGCGTGATCGAGGAAGTCACACGCATCGCGGGTGTTGCCGTGGGCGAAGACCACAGGGTAGTGTTCGAGCCCCGGCTCGGTATCGAGGAAGTCGTGACCGCCCCAGCCGCCGTAGCCCTCGGTTTCGAACGGCAGGTGCGAGTCGTCGGTCTGCTCCCACGCACACGGGTCGCCGGTTCCGAGCCGGAGCCCGTCACCCTCTTCGTCTCGACCGGCGCTCGCCGGTCCGGCCGCGCCGACCCCGGCGACCGTCGCGGCCCCGAGCGCCCGCAGCACGCGCCGACGGCTCGGGGCGGCCAAGTCGTTCCCGTCGTTCGATCGTTCGTCGCGCATACGTCGCGTTCGGACGGCGACGTTCTTAACAGATTTTCGTGTTTGATCTAGAGGTCGACCGAGCCGCGTCGGCCCGGATGGACGGGTCGCCGGGATCGGCTGTCGCGTCAGCGATCCGTGACCGTCTCGGCGCTCGATAAGCCCTCGTCGATCTCCGCGTCGCTCATCTTCTCGACGAGCGCCTCTATGACCTCCTCGCGCATTCCCTTGACGAACTTGATCGACCCGACGACGAGGTGGCCGCCGCCGGAGACGCCGCCGCCGTCGATCTCTTCGACGAGCTCGTTCACCATCCGGGGGATGTCGAGGCGAACGCCGTCCGATCGGAGGACCGCGAAGTCGGGGCCGTACCCGATCGTGATGACCGGATCGCCCGTCTCGTCGACGACCCGGTCGTGGATCTCGCCGGTGGTCGTCCCGGGCGCGGGGAACGTAAACCGGTGGGCGTGGTTCTCGACGTCGATCCGACAGAGGTGCGCGCCGTTCTCTAACTGATCGCGCTCGACGTGGGGCATGGCCGCCCCGAGCTGCTCGTCGATGTCGCGTCGGGCGCGCTCGGCCAGGAAGGAAACGAGTTCGGCGTGGCGTTCGGTGTCGCCGCCGACGTTCAGGACGTCCGCGATGAGCGAGCGCCCGGCGCTGTAGCGCAGCCAGTGGGCGGCGTAATCGAGCGCCTCGCTGATGTCCTCTAAGCCCTCTTCGTCGTAGCCCTCCTCGTGAGCGAGTTCGAGGTAGTCGTCCATGGCGTCGGCCTTCGACCGATCCGCGATGCCCGCGACCGCGGGGACGTGACGGAGTTCGTCGGTGATCTCGGGATCGATCATCCGCGCGAGTTCGACACAGAGCATACCGGTCGTAATGCGGTAGTCCTCGCCGTGCAGGTAGGGGTTGACGTGCGCGGCGAGCAGGGAATCGACCGCCTCCGGGTCGGGGTGGTGGTGGTCGACGGCGGCGATCGGGATGTCGTAGTGTGCGAGCGTCTCGTAGGCGGGTACGTCCTCCTCGGTGCTCCCGTTGTCGAGCATCAACAGGAGGGGGAGCTTCTGGCCGTGGCGCGCCCGGTCGCCAAGCGCGTAGTTGAGATCGCGCGTTGCGTCCTCCATCTCGTAGAAGGGCGCTTTGCTGGGCAGACGTTTCAGGAGGTGCCGGGCGGCGTCCGGATCCTCGTGAGTCGCCTCGATGAACCGCTCGATCGCCAGCGCGACCGGCACCGCAGCGCACATCCCGTCGCCGTCGGCGTGATGGCGCATTCGGATCGGTCGTCCTTCGAGCACCGTCTTTCTGATCAGTTCGGCGACCTCTTCGAGACCGGAAAGGAGGGGGTCGAGTGCGGGCCACTCGATCAGCGGGTCGATATCGTGGGGCCGGGCGCGTTCCGCGAGCGCGCTATCGAGGCGCTCGCGGGCCTCGCTGGCCCGTTTTCCGTCGAGCGATTCTATCCCGTCGAGTTCGACCTGCAGGCCGCCGTTTCTCGACTCGACGACCCCCGAGGCGTGGACGAGGTCGCCGACGTCGATTCCGGGATGGGCCCGGACCCCGGCGGCCTCGAAGGCCGTACAGGGGACGACGCCGGCCCCGTCGCGAAGCTGGAAGATCGTCGGCCCGCCGGTCTGCTTGATCTGGACGACCTCGCCTTCGAGGTGGACCGACTCGCCGGTTTCGAGCGTATCGGTTCGAGTCACGGCGTAGTCGTGCGAGACGGGCTCGATCGTGGCCGATTCGGGATCGATGCCGGCGGGCGAGAAGGCGATATCGCCGTTCTCTCGGACCTGTTCGAGGGAAACGACCAGTCGGTCGCCGACGGCGTAGTCGGTTTCGAGGCTCGATTCGTGAACGAGACCGGAGACGGTATCGGAGAGATCGACGAAAACGCCGTACTCGACGACGCCGTTCACCGTCGCGAGATACGGTGTCGAGGGCTGGACGTCCTCGACCGTACAGTCGGGAGCCAACTCGTAGACGACGGGATCGTCGCCTTCGAGCTCGGGGTTCGCTGTCATTGTGCCGTCGTTCGGGGGCGTCCGGTTTAACGGTTATCAAGCGCGCTCGGGCATCCGCAACCGTTAGTACGCGCCGGGGGCGAGATGTGCTATGGGACTGTTCCGGTCGCTGTTTCGATCCAGCGAGATCATCGCCATCGCGGCCGACACCCTCGATTTCGCCCTTTCGGCCTCCGAAGAGAGCCACCCCGACGAGTACATGGGTATGCTCCGGGGCGAAGCGGCCCACAAACTCGGGCTGGATCGCGACGGCACCGTCATCACCGACGTGCTCGTCATTCCGGGCACCGAGTCCGGCCCCACGAGCGCGACCGTCAAAACGAACATGATCCCCAACGACCTCAGCGGAATCGGATCGATCCACTCGCATCCCAACGGCGTCCTCCAGCCAAGCGACGCCGATCTTCGCACCTTCGGTCGCGGCTCGGTCCACATCATCATCGGGGCGCCCTACCGACGGAACTCCTGGCAGGCGTTCGACTCCTCGGGGGAGCCCCGCGATCTCGACGTGATCGACGTTTCCCTGCCCGAAGAGCGGTTTTTCGACTTCGATCAGGAGGACATCGACCGCGAGTTGAGAGAGGAGGACCGCCCGCGATGGTGAGAGCGCTCGCACAGGGCACCTTCGACATACTTCACCCGGGCCACGTCCACTGCCTCGAGGAAGCCGCCCGGATGGGCGAGGAGCTGTACGTGATCGTCGCCCGGCGGACGAACGTCACGCACAAGCAGCCGCCGATCCTCGAGGGGTGCCAGCGCCGGGATCTGGTCGCCGCCCTCGACGTCGTCGACCGTGCCGTCCTCGGCCACGAATCCGACATCTTCGTTCCGATCGAGGAGATCGACCCCGACGTGATCGTGCTGGGCCACGACCAGCACCACGACGAGGCGGCCATCGAGCGCGCCCTCACGGAGCGCGGAATCGACTGTGCCGTCGAACGGGCCTCGCCGCGCGGTCCCGCCTACGAGGGCGAACTGCTCTCGACCGGCCGGATCATCGAGCGGATCTGCGAGGAGCGCTGCTGACGACCTCGCCCGACTCGGTGCGCTCGCTTCGGCCTCTCGCGGGCGTCGAGCGCCCGCGAATGACCAGTGGGCCGAGGTCCCGCGCTACGCACGAACGAACCGGCGGTCGAGGAGTCGCCGACGGGACTGAGCCGCGCCGGCCCGTCCCGCTCGACGCGGTTCGCAGTTCACGCGCGGAACCGAGCCACGCGACCTCCCATCACCCCCGCCAGCGTCTGACCCGTTCGCTCTCGTCGACCCGGATGACGGTCTTGTCGGTCTTGCTGATCCACTTGACGAACGACTCCAACCGATCGGCCTCGCGCAGCGACTCGATCGTATCGTACTCCTGTTTGAGCTCGTGGTGAGTGAAGCTCGCGTGGACCTGCCTGTGACAGGGCTGGCACAGCTGCACCGTCGGGCTCTCCTTTCGGTTTTTCGGGATCAGGTGGTGGGTCGTCGTCTCGATCTCGCGCCCGCAGAGTTCACAGCCCATACCGACGATTGGATCGCGGAACCGAAAGCGTACCCACTTTTCACCCGGCGGGTTCTCGAACGGACATGCAGCTCCTGGTCCCGATCGACGCCTCGGACAGCAGCTTCGATGCGCTTCGTTTCGCAATCGGGTTCGCCCGCGGGTTCGACGCCGACCGCGCCGTGGTCC
>JAWARX010000030.1:0-4989 GCA_038893155.1 Halalkalicoccus sp. | reverse complement strand
AGCGTCTGAAAGACGTCCTCGGGGCAGCCCGCCTCCTCGAAGACCTCCTGGATCGCCATCGCACAGCCGGGGACGTTCGAGGCGTGCTTGAACACGCCGACGTTGCCCGCCGTGAGGTTGGGCGCGGCGAAGCGAAACACCTGCCAGAACGGAAAGTTCCACGGCATGATCGACAGCACCACGCCGAGGGGTTCGTACGAGACGAGCGTGCGGGTTTCGGGGTCGCTCCCCAGCACGTCGTCGGCGAGGAACTCGTCGGCGCGCTCTGAGTAAAACTCACAGGCCCACGCGCACTTTTCGACCTCCGAGCGCGATTGGGCGATGGGTTTCCCCATCTCTTCTGTGATCAACTCGGCGTACCGATCCTCGCTTTCGCGAAGCACGTCGGCGGCGTTCGCGAGCAGCACCTGCCGGGTCTCGATCCGTGTGTCGCGCCACTCCTCGAAGCGCTCCGTGGCCCGGTCGAGGGCCGCGTCCACGTCGCTCTCGTCGTGGTCGTCGTACGTTGCCACCGTCTCGCCGGTCGCTGGGTTCGTACTCTCCATGGTTTCTCCGGCGACCGCACGCCGGTTTCTCGCGGGTAGGACGGACGCGCCCATAGCCGTTGGGCCTGCGTTCCGCGTGGCGACGGCCGCCCTGCGAGCGGCCGAAGGAAACCGAGCTGCCCGACCGACCGCGCCCTACTCGATGTCGATCGAGCGCCCGCCGCTCGTGGGATCGCGTTTCGGCAGCGTGATCGTCAGCACGCCGTTCTTGTACGTCGCCGAGACGCTCTCCTCGTCGACCTCCTCGGGCAGCTGGACGGTTCGGCGAAGCGACTCGCTGCGCCGCTCGCTTCGGAGGTAGGTCTCGTCTCCCTCCTCGCTGCGCTCGTCGCGCTCTGCCTCGATCGTGAGCTGGCGACCCGTCACGCGCACGTCGATCTCCTCTTTCTCGAAGCCGGGGGCGTCGGCGGTCACGACCAGTTCGTCGTCCCTGTCGGCTAGGTCGATGCTCATGCGGTTCGCACCGCCCATGCCGAAGGGGCTCTGATCGAAGCCGGACTGGCCCTCGAACTGGCGGTTCAGGCGGTCGAAGAACTCCTCGATGTCGTCGAAGGGATTGCGTCGAGCCATACGGGGGGTCCTACGCCATCGAGGATGTTAATTCTACCCCGTCGGCCCGGTCGAACCGCCGAAACGCGAGGGTATGTACGAGGCGGTCTACGCCGCTCCCGAGGGGCGCTCGACGCCCGCGCGCTTCGCCCGCACCGCACGCGAGTACGGCTACGCGGGGATCGTCGTCCGAAACGCCGACCCCGAGGCGGACCTCGAAGCGGTCGCCGAGGGGTACGGGATCGACGTCGTCTCGGGGACCGAGATCCGGGTCGACGACCCCCAGACGGCCAGCGGCCACCTCGGGAACCGCCGGGAGGAGCACACGGTTCTGGCCGTACGGGGCGGGACGAACGCACTGAACCGGTTTGCGGTCGAGCAGGACCGGGTGGACGTGCTCACCAAGCCCACGAGCGGCGACGGCGATTTCAACCACGTGCTCGCGAAGGCCGCCGCGAGAAACGGCGTGCGCGTCGAGATCGACCTCTCGGTCGCCCTCCGACTCGAAGGCGGTCGGCGGGTGCAGGCCCTTTCGAACCTGCGAAAGCTCCGCGAACTGATCGAACAGTACGACGCGCCGTACGTCGTCAGCGCCGCGCCGGAAAGCCACCTCCAGTTGCGGGCTCCGCGGGAGCTGCTCGCGGTCGGCGAGCGGGTCGGCTTCTCGCGCGAGGCGATCCGCGAGGGGCTCTGTGAGTGGGGCCGGCTTGCCGAACGAAATCGGGAGATCGCCTCCGAGTCGTTCATAGAGCCGGGCGTGCGTAGGGGCCGGTATGAAGAGAACGGTTGAGGAACACGCCGCCCGGTTCGACGATCACGCCGCCGACTACGACGAGAGCCAGAACAGCGAGGAGTACAAGGCGTGTGCGGGCCTCGTGATCGATTTCGCCGACCCCGGACCCGAAGACACGGTCCTCGATCTCGGCTGTGGGACCGGCGCGATCGCGCTGGCGCTCGCGCCAGAGGCAAAGCGCGTGGTCGGACGGGACGTTAGTACGAACATGATGAAGCGCGCACGCGAGAAAGCGGACGAACAGGGACTCACCAACGTGGCGTTCGGTGAGGGGCGGTTTCGCGAGCCGAACGTCGACGAGACGGTTGACACCGAGTCGACGGAGCCGCCTCAAGCCGACGATCGCTCCGCTCACGTCGACGTCGTTGTCTCGAACTTCGCGATGCATCACCTCTCTGACGAGGAGAAACGCGAGGCGGTTTCCGTGATCGCCGGCCTCGGTCCTCGAAAGTTCGTGCTGGGGGACGTGATGTTCTTCGGGCTCCCGGATCCCGACGAGCCGTTTTACAGCCCCGAGGTGGACGACCCGGCGACGGTCGGCACGCTCGTCGAGGCCTTCACCGACGCCGGATTCGCCGTCACGGCCGTCCGGCGGGTCCACGAGCAGGTCGGCGTGCTGGTCGGCGAGCGCCTGTAGCCTCCTATCGCTGACGGACCGCATCATTCGCGGTGCGTGCCGTCGAGCAGGTTCTCCAGTTCGTCTGCAACCCTCGGTGAGGTGACCACGAGGCGTCTCGTATCGTGGTCGGCGAAACTGTAGGTGCCGGGTTCGTAGACGAACCGGACGACGGCGACCGGTCCGATTCGGATCGTTCTGGCGCGTTGCACCGTCCCCAGGTCGATCGTGCTCTCGGGTTCCGCCACTTCGAGCGTCCCGGCGTCCGGGCGGAGAGTTCCTTCCGTCGAGACGACGTTGAGCGCGAACACGCCTCCGAACGCGAGCGCGAGTAACGTCGCCACCGCGACCGACCCGACTGCGCCGCCGAGGGACAGCGCGATCCACGCGAGGACGCCCTCCCCGAACGCGGCGATGGCCACCCAGTACCAACCGAATTCGGACTCCGCGTCTGCCGCCGGTTCTCCAATCCGTCGAGCGTACAGCAGTCCGCCGAGGACGAGCGCGGGCCCGACGACGAGCGCCGCGACGAGAACGAGGAACTCGAGATACAGCCCCCGTTGGAAGTATCGTACGCGACTCAACAAACCGAGTATCAACAGGCCCCCGAACGCGCCGAAGACGAGATAGCTACCGCGACGCAGCCACGGCGTAGTCGCACGGTCGAACTTCCAGCGAATGGAAAACGCCTCTTCGACCATGGTATTTGTCACTATTTCGGGTGGATATACAGTAGTGGTGTCCTTGGATTTTCCGGGCGGAACGAGCTGTTTCATCGCTGCGAGGAGGATGACCCCCATCCATCGAAACACTCGTCCAGACTTCACCGAGATGAGTTTGCGGTCACCGCGGCGTGCTGGTCGGCGAGCGCCTATAGCCCGGCGGCGTTTGGCGAGCGTTATCCGTCGCGACGGCGTACTCGGTGTCGATGAGTCGGGACCCGAACGCGAAGCGACGCCTCGCGGAGTGGCGGTGGCTTGCCGTCGTCGGCGGTCTCTTTCTGATCGCGACGATCGCGCTGCTCGCGATCGAGTTCCTTTCCGGCTTCGACGCCGGCGACGCCCGCGCGCTGATCGCGGGTGCGGACGGAGCCGTCCAGTACGTACTCGTCTTCGTGCTCGCGGCGACGCCCCTGCTTGAGATCCTCGTCGTGATTCCGATCGGCGTTGGATTGGGCCTGAACGCCGTCGGGGTGGCCGTCGTCGCCTTCCTCGGGAACGCCCTGCCGATCTACGGGATCGTCGCCTTCTACGGCCGGCTGAACGCGTGGTACGAGGCCCGTCGCGATCCAAGAGCGGACGAGCTGTCGGCCCGGCGCATCCGGGCCCGGCGGATCTGGAGCCAGTACGGTCTTCCGGGGCTCGCGCTGGTCTCGCCGATCCTCACGGGCGTGCATCTGGCGGCGACGCTCGCGCTCGCGTTCGGTTCGGAAAAGCGGGCGGTCGCGGGCTGGATGACCGTCGCCATCGCCCTCTGGACGGTATTGCTGACGGTTGGCTCGTACTACGGTTTTGGCTACCTCTTCGCCGTGGTGTGATCGACCGAGTCGACGGTACTCGGGCTACCGGTAGGTATCGAGTCGCGACTGGGTCGCCCCTCGCTCGTGATCGAGCAGGGTCCGCTTCAGCGCCCTCGGCCGGTCGACGTCGGCCGAAAAGCCGCCGATCGAGTCCCGTCCGACGACCCGGTGACACGGTATCACCAGCGGAATCGGGTTGCGCCCGCAGGCTTGGCCGACCGCGACGGGGCTGCTTTCGACCTCGCGCGCGAGGTCGCCGTACGTGCGCGTCTCCCCGTGGGGGATGGCCGCCATCGCCTTCATCACCGCGCCCGTGAACGAGTCGGGCGCGCGAACCGCCAGGTCGAACGTCCGACGCTCGCCGCGTTCGTACTCTTTTATCTGTTGTCGGATCGCCCCCTCCGGGGCGTCGATCCGGCGCTCGTCGAGCGAGAAGACGTGGCCGAACACCGTGACGTCCATGTGATTCCTCTGTGTTCGGACGCCTTAGCTTCGCGGTCACGGGGCGGCCTCCCGGTCGGGAACGGCGCTCTACGGATACCCGCCGCCGTTGCCGGGGGCGCGGAACCTATCCGTGCGGCGCGCTTTTAACGGGTGTGAGACACCTCCCGAAACACGCCCGGCCCAAGTGGCGCTACCTCGCCGTCGGGATCGAGACGTGGCCCGACGTCGACCTTTCGCGGGGCGCGTTTCAGCGCCACCTCTGGTACGCGGGCCAGAACCTGCTGGGCGATCCGGGCTGTGCGGACGCCGACCTGCGCGTGTTCGGTTTCGAACACGGGGAGGGAAGCGGCGAGGCGGTCGTCCGGACTCGCCGCGATACCGTCGAGGACGCGCGGGCCGCCCTCGCCTGTATCGACGAGGTCGAGGGCGCGGAAGTCGGGGTCTCCGTCCGCGGCGTGAGCGGGACGGTGAAAAGCTGTGAAGAAAAGTATTTAGGACGCCGACCGGACGTTTCGGACGAGAA
>JAWARX010000029.1:0-4845 GCA_038893155.1 Halalkalicoccus sp. | reverse complement strand
CGGGATCCATGTCCGCCTCGGCGTCTCGCCCGACCTTGATGTTCGGAAGGCTGCCGGACATAGACGGACGATCGTCATACACGTACTTAACTGGCGTGCTGATCGGTAACAGGACACGAAACGGATCCACGCGGGGGTCGCTCACCCCGAGATCGGGACGCCCCCGAGGACGAACACCGCGATCGCCCAGTAGGCGACGTACAGACCGCCCAGAAGAAGGCCGTGCTGGCGACGGATCCGTCCGGTGGCGAGGAAGTACGCCCCGAGGGCGGTGAGGATCAACAGCGCAGGGAGGTGGACGTACAGCACGTCGGCACCGATCTCCAGGTCGGCCAGCAGCAGGACGAAGCCGATGTTGCCCGTCACGGAGAAGACGACGCTGCCGATCACGTGGCCGATCCCGATCTCGGGGAACCCCTGCCGGACCGGTTCGAGGGTCAACAGGACGTTCTCGAACGTCAGGAGCAGGGTGATGACGGTCGCGCCGAAGACGGTTTCCTCGATCCCGGTCTCCTCGAGGACGACCTCCGAGCCGACCTCGATCAGCACTGACCCGACCACGACGCCGGCCAGCGCGACGACCGCCAGGCCGAGCCAGACGTAGCCGGCGTACGACAGCCCGCCGACGTACTGGTCCTCGAGGATCGGTTCGATCCGCTCGTGCGCTACGACGCCACCGTCTCCCTCCATCGCCTCGTCGGTCGCGACGCCGCCGTCGGATTCGACGCGCTCGACGAGGTCCGTGTCGCGGAACACGGGGATCTCGCGGCGGTGTTCCATGGAGACGACGTACGCGATGAACGCGAAAAACAGGGCCAGCAGCCCGACCCCGTGGATCACGGTGAGCGTCCCCAGCGCGACCAGCGGCAGGAGAACGAGCGGCGAGACGACCAGCAACGCGAGGTAGTCCCGCGGGATCTCGACGGCGAACGGCCGGACGACGGCCGCGAGCGCGAGCGTGATTCCGACGATCGCGAGCGCCGTCCCCAGCGCCGTGCCGAGTGCGACGTCCTCGAGCCCGCCCGAGGCGAACACCAGCGCGAGGATCGTATCGTCGAACTCGAATCCGGTAAAGAGGATCGCAAGCGAGAACACCGAGACGCCCAACCCCACGGCGGCCCGCGTCAGGTAACTGATCAGCTTCTCGACGAACGCGACGAGGATCACCCCGCCGGCCGCGAGCACCACGAACGCGAACCACGCCCCCTGTGCCTCCACGAACGTCTCGATCGCTTCCTCGACCATCGACCGTCCGCCCGCCCGATTACGTCATAATAGTTCGTGTTCGAGTAGCGCGGTTCGCCGAACGTCCGTACACGCACTCGACTCCCCGATACGCTTCACCCGTGTGAGTTACGCTCGTCGGCGCTACTCCGACGGCGGGAACGCCCGGAGCCGGTGGGTGGCCGCGATTCCGAGGTCGACGGCCGTACCGCGATCGAGCAGGCGGTCGTTCGGGGCGGTGCAGCCGACGACCTCGCCGCTCTCGAGCGTGACCCGGTAGCTCACCGTGGGGCCGTTGAACCGCCGGTAGCCGATCGTCCCGTCGGGATCCCCGGTCGCGGGCTCGACGGCCAGGTCGTCGGGTCGGACGAGAACCTCCGTTCGGGAGCCGCCGTGGCCGACGATCCGGTCGGCGTCGATCGCTCCGATCGGGGTCTCGACGACGCCGTTCCGGCGGCGACCCGGGAGGTAGCTCGCCTCTCCGAGGAACTCCGCGACGGTCCGGGAGGACGGCCGCATGAACACGGCCTCGGGGCTGCCGACCTGCCGGAGCCGACCGTCACACATTACGGCGACCCGGTCGCCGATCGACAGCGCCTCCTCCTGGTCGTGGGTGACCCAGACGGCGGTGACCGCCACCTCCTCGAGCACCCGCCGGACGGCCTCGCGCATCTCGACCCGGAGGCCGGCGTCGAGGTTCGACAACGGTTCGTCGAGCAGCAGGATCTCGGGTTCGGGCGCGAGCGAACGGGCCAGCGCGACCCGCTGTTTCTGCCCGCCCGACAGCTCCGCGGGATAGTGATCGGCGTGGTCGGCCAGCCCCACCAGATCGAGCAGCCGGGCGACCCGCCGGTCGCGGTCGGCCTCGGTGACGTCCCGAAGCCCGAAGGCGACGTTCTCGGCGACCGTCTTGTGGGGAAACAGCGCGAAGTCCTGGAAGACGATGCCGACGTTCCGTTCCTCGATCGCCGTCGAGGACGCCCCGTCGGCGACGGTCTCGTCGCGGATCCGGATTGCTCCCGACTCCGGTTTTTCGAGACCGGCGATCAGCCGCAGGGTCGTCGTCTTCCCGCAGCCCGAGGGACCGACGAGCGTCAGCACCTCACCCTCCCGGACCGCGATCGAGACGTCCTCGACGACCCGCTCCCCGCCGAACGACTTCGTGACGCCGTCGAGTTCCAGCACGTCGCCACCGTTCGGTTCCGCCGGCTTGTGCGTGCCGGTACCGATCGGCGCGACGCCGCCGTCGGCGACCGCCGGCTCCTCGACGCCGAACCCGTCGTCGGCGACGTTCTCGCCGCTCGACTCGCGGACCGTCCCGCGCCGGTCGTACCGGTCACGGAAGACGATCACCAGCATTGACAGCCCGGAGACACAGAGCAACACGAGCGCCGGGACCGCGGCGAAGCCGTAGTAGGCGCTGCGTTCGATCCGCCAGATGAACGTCGCGAGCGTCTCGAAGCCCGCCGGACCCAGGAGCAAGGTGGCGGGCAGTTCCTTCATCGCGGTCAGGAAGACCAGGGCCGCGCCCGCGACGATCCCCGGAACGATCAGCGGGAAGACGACGTGGCGGAAGGCCCCCGTAGAGCCACAACCAAGCGACCGGGCGGCCTCCACGAGCCGGGGATTGACGTGGAGCACTCCCGTCCGAGTGGAGCCGACGGCCTGCGGGAGATAGAGGACGACGTAGGCGAACACGAGAAGGGGGAGGGTCTGGTAGAGCGCCCCGGCGTAGCGCGTGCTGAAGTAGATGAGGCTCAGGCCGATGACGACGCCGGGCACCGCGTAGCCGATGTAGGTCGCCCGCTCGAAGAGCGCGACCAGCCGCGAGGCGTAGCGCGCAGAGAGGTACGCGACCGGGATCGCGGCGAGGGCGGCGACCAGCGCAGCGGCCGCCGAGACGGTCACGGAGTTTATCGCGTAGGACGGCTCGAACGCCAGGGCGGGCGCGTACACGTCGGGCATCCGGACCAGCCACATCGTCAGCACGCCGATCGGAAACAGGAGGGTCGCCCCGGCGAGAAGAACGAGGAAGGCGAACGCGGGCCACTTCCAGCGACCCAGCGAGAGGGCGTACTCCTCGGTCGAGCCGCGGGCGCTGCCGTGGAGCGTGTCGTCGCCGCGGATCCCCGACTCGATCGCGAGGATCACCAGCGCGACGGCGACCAGATGCATCGCCAGCAGCGAGGCGTACTCCCGACCGAAGGCGTTGTACTCGACGTAGATCACGCGGGTGAAGACGTCGAGCTGGAGCATGGCGGGCGTCCCGAAGTCACCGACCGCGTACAGCGCCACCAGCAGCGCCCCCGCCGTGATGCCGGGGCGGACGAACGGGATCACGGCCCGGAGGAACGCGCGCCACGTCCGGGTGTCGAGCGACCGGGCGGCGTCGAGGTAGGTCTTGTCGAACGAGCGCAGCGCCGCCCGGGTCGTGATGTAGACGTAGGGGTAGTTGTACAGCGTGAGGATCGCGATCGCCCCGCCCAGGCCGTAGATCTCGGGCAGCGACTCGACGCCGAGGGGTGCCAGGAGCGACTGGACCTCGCCCTGCGGACCCCACACCGAGATGTACGAGAAGGCACCGATGTAGCTCGGGACGACCAGGGGAAGGGAGACGACGACCGCCCAGAACCGGCTGTAGGGCAGGTCGGTGAGTTCGGTGAGACAGGCGATCGGCACCGCGAGCAGGACGGACAGAAGGGTGACGCCGACGACGAGCCCGAGGGTGTTGAGCAGGATCCCGAGGGTCTTCTCGCGAAAGAGGAGGTCGGCCGCTCGGTCAAACTCGACGCTCGCGGCGACGACGGCGATGTAGAGGACCGGCACGGCCACGCTCGCGGCGATAGCGCCCGCAAGCAGCGTCGTCCCGAGCGGCGGGCGCTCGCGCCCGTCGTCCTCGGCGGCCCGGCCCTCGCTGCCCGGACCCGCCGACTCGCCTATCGCCATCCGTGGGCTCGCGGCTCAGAGCACATCCAGCTCACGGAGCAGCTCCAGGGTGGTCTCGATGTCGGCCAGGTCGTTCAGGTCGATCTCCGGGGGTTCGAGGTCGTCGCGATCGGGCAGCACGTCCAGCGGCTCGACGTGCGGGCTGACGGGGTACTCCCAGGTGGTCGTCGCGAAGTACTCCTGGGCCTCCGCCGAAGCCCAGTGGCCGACGAAGTTCGCGGCCGTCTCGGGGTCGTCGCTGTCCCCGAGCACGCACGCGCCGGGGACGATCGGGACGACGCCCGCGTCGTTTCTCGTGTACGTGACGTCGATCGGCATGTCGAGGTTGCCCCGGACGATGTAGTGGTTGTAGAGGCTGGCGTTGACCTCGCCGCTGCCCGTCGCCTGCGCCAGGTCGCTGCGCCCGCCCTCGTACGTCCTGAGGCCCGCGTCCAGCATCCCTTCGAGCCACTGGCGGGTCTCCCTCTCGCCGTGGATCACCCGCATCGCGGTGACGAACGCCTGCGTCGAGCCCCGGAAGGGAGCCCAGCCCATCTCGCTGGCCACCGCCTCCGTCTCGGGAAACGCCAGGATGTCCTCGGGGATGTCCTCGGCCTCGAACCGGTCGGTGTTGTACGCGATCGCCCACGACCGGCGGGTGAGCCCCATCCACTGGTCGTCTGGATCGCGAAACTC
>JAWARX010000028.1:0-13358 GCA_038893155.1 Halalkalicoccus sp. | reverse complement strand
GCGAACCCCATTTCGGTTACGGCGGTCGGGAGCGACCGGCCACCGTAGCCGCGATCGGTTTCCGTCTCTTTCGTTGCTACTCAGAGGCTCAAGCCGGCGTGCCACCGCTCCGCGCCCGCCTCGGCTTTCACCTCGTCCATCCGTGCGAGCAGCTTCACCGCCAGCGTCGCCGTCTCGCTCGCGCGCTCCTCGCCCTCGGTCCTGCCCCCGCCGGTGCGCCGGTTGGCGCGGACCGAACAGATCGCGCCCGCGCGCAGCCCGTAGAGGTTCGCTATCGTGAGGATCGCGCTCGTCTCCATCTCGATGTTCTTTACGTTCGCTTCCCGGAGCTCCTCGACGAGATCGTCCGAGCCGGCGGCCTCGAACCCCGCGAACCCCGGCCGGCCCTGCCCCGCGTAGAAGGAGTCGGCGCTCATCGTGATCCCGGTGTGGTACTCGTAGCCCAGCCGTTCGGCGGCGGCGATCAGCGCACAGACGACCTCGTGGTCGGCGCTCGCCGGGTAGTCCTCGCGGACGTACTCCTCGCTGGTGCCCTCTTGACGAACTGCCCCGGTCGTGATCACCAGATCGCCCACGGCCATCCCCTCCTGGATCGCGCCACACGAACCGACCCGGATGAACGTCTCCGCGCCGACCCGTGCGAGCTCCTCGACGGCGATGGCCGCCGAGGGCCCGCCGATCCCCGTCGAGGTCACGCTGATCGGCGTTTCGTCGTAGGTCCCCGTCAGCGTGCGGTACTCGCGGTGACGACCCCTTTCATCCCATGCGTCCCAGAAGCCCGCGATCGTCTCGACGCGCTCGGGGTTGCCCGGCAGGAGCACCGAGGGAGCGACGTCGTCGGGCCCGACTTCGACGTGGTACTGGACCTCCGCGCTGGGATCCTCGCTGTCGTCGGCTGGCATGGCCCGCGGTTCACGCCGACGGGGCAAATAACCCGCCCCGTTCGATCCCCGGCTACCGCAGGTGGCCCTCGGTGATCGTATCCGGCAGCAGCTCCCCGAGCGTGTACTCGTCGTACTCGTCGCCCCGATCGCAGATCACGGTAAACGAATCGTCGCAGAACTCCGCGAGCGTCTGTCTGCACATCCCACACGGCGTGACGCCGTCGAGGCGATCGGAGCTGACGGCAATTCTCGAAAAGTCGCGATGCCCCGTCGCGATCGCCTGGGCGAGCGCGACCTCTTCGGCGTGGAGGCTGTTGGAGTAGTTCGCGTTCTCGATGTTACAGCCGGTGAAGACGGTGCCGTCGCTGGTTTCGAGGGCCGCGCCGACGCGGTACTCCGAGTAGGGGACGTGTGCGTTCGCGTGCGCCTCGCGGGCGGCCTGCACGAGGTCCTCGATGGTCATCGTTCGGCCACCTCGATCGCCCGCTCGATAACCGCCGTGGCGTCCTCGACGAGCGCGCCGACCGACTCGCTTTCGGCGTACAGCCGGACGTACGGTTCGGTCCCGCTGGGACGTACGAGGAGCCACGAGGCGTCGGGCCACTCCAACCGGACGCCGTGGGCCGTCTCGACGCTCGCCTCCGGGAACGCCGCGGGCAGCGCGGTCTCCAGTCGTGTCATCGCGGGTTCCTTGCGCTCGTCGGGGCACTCGACGGCGACCTTCTCGTAGGGCCGTTCCATGACGTCGGCGGTCAGCGCGTCGATCCCGCCGGCCTCCCGGACCATCCCCGCGAGGACGGCCGCGCTCGCCACGCCGTCGATCCACCCGCCGAACGCGGGGTGAATGTGCTTCCACGGTTCGGCGGCGAAGACCACCTCGCCGCCCGTTTCTTGAACTCGGGCGACCCCCTCGTGGAGCGCTCCCAGCCGAACGCGTTCGACCCGTCCGCCGGCCTCGCGCACCCGTTCGTCGATCCGGCCCGAGGCGTTCGGCGTCGTCACGACCACCGGGTCGGCCCCTCCGAACTCGCGGACGTAGCGTTCGGCGAGCACCGCCAGAACGGTGTCCTCGTGGACGACCTCCCCGGCGGAATCGACGAGGACGATCCGATCCGCGTCGCCGTCGTGGCCGATCCCCAGGTCGTGTGGACCGTCGGCGACGAACGCCCGGAGGCCTGCGAGCGTCTCGGGCGTGGGTTTGCTGCCCCGGCCCGGGAAGTGGCCGTCGACGTTCGCGTTGAGCGTCGTCACGTCCGCGCCGAGGCTCGTTAGCACCTGCGGGGTCGCGAGGCTCGCCATCCCGTTGCCACAGTCGACGGCCACCGCCAGCCCGTCGGCCCCGCCGATCGTCTCGCGGGCGTACGCGAGGACCGCTTCGCGGTAGCGATCGAGGACGTCGACCGACCGGGACTCTCCCCACGCGTCCCAGTCGGCCGGTCCGGTTCCCGCCTCCAGCGCCTTCTCGATCTCCGTTTCGGCCTCGCGGTCGTACTCGACGCCGTCGGCAAAGAGCTTGATCCCGTTGTCTGCGGGCGGGTTGTGCGAGGCGGTCAGCATCACACCCGAGCGCCCGCGCGAGGCGAAGGCGACCGCCGGGGTGGGGACGACGCCCAGGCGGACGACCTCGGCGCCGGCGCTCTCGAGGCCGGCGGCCATCGCGTCACGGAGCGCCGATCCCGTCTCCCGGCCGTCGCGCCCGACGACGACCGTCTTCCCCTCTCCTCCGACGGCCTGCCCGACGGCCAGACAGGTCGTCGGCGTCACACGCTCCCGGACCGGCCCGCGGATCCCCGCGGTTCCGAAACGGATCATACGCCGGGTTTCGCCGCCATTCATATATACTGTCGGCTCTCGGTTGGCGGTCTGTCCGTCGAAAACGCCTCATACGGACTGTTGTAACTGTTTACCGAGGTTGCTCGTGCAGGTCGGCAATCACCGGTACGGGACGACAACAGTCCGTATCACAGTTCGACGCCGCTGGGGATGAGGCTGTGTTGGCGAAGCAAGCTCCCCTCGCGATCGTACACCAGGAACGTCGACTTCTCGTAGACGGCCAGTTCCTCGCCGTCGACGAGGATCCGCACCCGATACCGTTCGTCGGAGTCGGCCTCCTTGCCGTAGGCGCGTGCCGCCCGGATGAACCGCAGGACGTCCTCGGCCCGTTCGTTCAGTTCGAGGACGAAGTCCCCGGTCACGCGATTCGTGACGCTGACGACGCCCATCGTCCCCGCCTCCTCGACGTCGCCCTGCAACCGCAACGCGACGTCGGTCTGTTTCGCCGAGAGGAGTTCGTCGTCGAACCCGGTGAGGCGCGTTTCGAGTTCGTCGGACGGCCCCTCGAAATCGATGACGACCGTCGGCGTCGCTGGCGGGCCCCCCTCCTCGACCCAGTCGATCCCGCGCACATCGAGCGTGAAGTAATCGCGCCTCATCGATCAGCGAATCGTACGATCTACGAGGGCAAGAACGTAACGCCGGCCGGTCCGCGAGCCGATAATTTAAGTCTATCGTACATATACGAAGAACTGATACGTATGTTCGGGTGCCCCTCGCCGACTCGCACGCTCTGGAGCGCGATCGACGTCCTCGGCGGATCGAGCGTCGATCCGGGCGAGTATCGACCGTCGGAGGGGCCGCTCGCGCACTTCGCGGTCCGATCCGGCCACGAAGAGATCGAGCGCTACTGGGTCGACGCGCCCTTCGCGTTCGTCGCGATCACCCACGACCCCGCCGAGAACGAACACCGGTACCACGCGGTAACGCCCGACCTCGACGGATTCGAAGCGCGCCTGCTCGAGACGCTGATCGGGGACGTCCGGACGCCGCTTCTGTACCGCGAGGACAGGACGGAGGATCCCGAACTCGTCCTGCGCGAGGAGCTGTCGAACCAGCTCGAAACCTACGGGATCGGCGTCGACGCGCGGAGCTTCTACAGTCTGTTTTACTACCTCCGGCGGGCCTTCCGCGGCTACGGCCGGATCGATCCACTGATGTGCGATCCCCACGTCGAGGACGTCTCGTGTGACGGCTACGACGTGCCGCTGTTCGTCTACCACGACGAGTACACCGACGTCGAGACGAACGTCTCGTTTTCGGAGGCCGAACTCGATTCGTTCGTCGTCCGGCTGGCCCAGCAGTCGGGTCGTCACGTCAGCGTCGGCGATCCCATCACCCAGACGACGCTTCCCGACGGCTCGCGCGCCGAGCTCGCGCTGGGGCGCGAGGTGACCCCGAGAGGCTCGGCCTACACCATCCGCAAGTACGCCGACGAGCCGATGACGCCGATCGACCTCATCGAGTACGGCACGTTCAGCCCCGCGTCGATGGCCTACCTCTGGCTCGCGATCGAACACAACAAGTCGCTGATCTTCGCGGGCGGGACCGCAAGCGGCAAGACGACCGCGATGAACGCCGTCTCGATGTTCATCCCGCCGCGTGCGAAGGTCGTCTCGATCGAGGACACCCGCGAACTCACCCTCCAGCACGAGAACTGGCTCTCGAACGTCACCCGCGAGGGAAGCGGCGACGGCGCGAGCGTCACGATGTACGACCTGCTTCGCTCGGCGCTGCGTCACCGCCCGGAGTACATCGTCGTCGGCGAAGTCAGAGGGAAAGAGGCGATCACGCTGTTTCAGGCGATGAACACGGGCCACACCACGTATTCGACGATGCACGCCGACAGCGTCCGGACCGTCATAAACAGGCTGGAGAACGAACCGATCGACGTCCCCCGGGCGATGGTCCAGAGCCTCGACGTGCTCTGCGTCCAGACGCTCACCCGACTGGGCGACGAGCGCGTGAGGCGAAACGAGACGATCGCCGAGATCGACGGGATCGACTCCCGGACGGGCGATCTCGATTACTCGCGGGCGTTCCGGTGGCGACCCGAGACCGACGAGTTCGAGCGCTCGGAGGGACGGGTCACAGAGTCGATCCGCGAGAGTGAGGGCTGGAGCGACGCCGAACTCGCGGCGGAGCTCGACCGGCGGGCCCGGTTTCTGGAAACGCTGCTGGCCGAGGAATCGGTCGATTTCCGTCGGTTCAGCGCGCTCGTCGACGCCTACTACGCGGATCCGGGCGCGACCGTCGAGCGGACCGGGGCGGAGCGATGACCGGTATCGCGACCGCCGGCGCATTCGTCGTCCTCGCGGGCTGGTGGCTCCTGGTTCTGCTGGCCTGCCGGTCGCCCCGACGGACGACGCGAACGGTCGGGACGTTCGCGGGCGGCCTGTACGATCGCTACCGCGAGAAACGCGAGCGGCGACTCGACGCGGCGCACGTTCCCGTCGGCTACCGCCGATACGCGGCCTTTTCGCTCCTCTACGCGATCGGCGGGGCGCTTTCGGGAGCAGTTCTCTGGGGACTCTTCGCCTCGCTTGCGCTCTCTGCGGCCGGGTTCTCGGGCACGCCGGCGACCGTGACGACCCTGCTCGTCGCGGGCTGGCTCGGGATCGTCTCCGGAATCGCCGTCTACTGGCTGCGGTGGTGGTGGCCGGGCCACGTCGCCGACGCGCGCGCCCGGCGGATCGACGCGGCCATGCCCCGGACCGTCGCCTTTCTGTACGCCCTCTCGCGAAGCGGAATGCCCGTCCCCGAGGTGCTCCGGACCCTCGCGGACAACGAGGGCGTCTACGGCGAGCCGGCCCGCGAGTTCGCGCTCGCGGTCCGCGAGATGGACCGGGCGGGCGCGGACCTGCTCACGGCGCTCGAATCGACCGCCCGGCGGACCCCGAGCGCTGAGCTAGAGGAGTTCGTACAGAACGTCACGAGCGTCCTCCGGAGCGGCCAGTCCTTGCCGGAGTTCCTCGAAACGCAGTACGAGCGGTATCAGGACGACGCCGAGGCCAAACAGGGCCGCCTGCTCACCCAGCTGGCGACGCTCGCGGAGATCTACGTCACGGCGCTGGTCGCCGGCCCGCTCTTCTTGCTCACGATCCTGGTCGTCATCGGGCTGACGATCGAGGAGACGCTCCCGGCGCTCTCGGCACTGGTCTACGTCGTCGTGCCGCTGTCGAACCTCCTCTTTGTCGTCTATCTCTCGACGCTCACCGAACCGATCCGTCCGGGCGGCGTCGACGGCGACGACGGGAGTGCCGTTGGCGGGGTGCTGAACGTCCGACGGCGTACTCGGGTGCTCCCCGACGGCGGATCGATCCGGCGCGAAAACGAGGAGCGACTCGCCTTCTACGAGCGCTATCGCGCCGTCCTCGAACGCCTCGCAGATCCCCTCGAGAGCGTCCGTACCCGGCCCGAGCGCCTGCTGTACCTGACGGTTCCGGTCGGGCTGCTCGCGGTCACCCTCCGGCTTCGTTCGGGTGGGCTCGAGGTCCGGGTCGTCGACGACGCCCTCGTCCAGTCGGCGCTGTTCGTCCTCGGGACGTACGCCGCGGTCGCGACGCTTCGCGAGCGGCGCGTCTCGCGGATCGAGCGAGCGCTGCCGGACGTCCTCGCACGCCTCGCGAGCATCAACGAGGCGGGCGTCTCGATCGCCGACAGCGTCGGGCGGGTCCGACGGGGCGACCTGGGCGCGCTCTCGGCGGAGTTCGACCGGATCTGGCGGGACGTCGAGTGGGGCGCAGATCTCGAAAGCGCGCTGTGGCGCTTCGAGCGGCGGGTGCGGTCGGCGTCGGTCACCCGGACGGTCGCGCTCGTGACCAACGCCGCGCGCGCGAGCGGGCGGCTCGGGCCCGTCCTCAGGATCGCCGCGGCGCAGGGACGGGCGGAACGCCGGCTCGAACGCGACCGCGAGGACGAACTGCTCACCTACCTCGTCGTGATCTACCTCTCGTTTCTCGTGTTCGTGCTCATCATCGTCGTGCTGAACGACGTCCTGATCCCGAGTCTTCCCGAGCCGACGGAGGGACTCGAAACGGGAGCCGGGAGCGCGACGAACTTCGGCGGCGGCGACACCGAGGCCTACAGCCTCGTGTTCGGTCACGCGCTGTTGATCCAGGGGGTGCTCTCGGGGTATCTCGCCGGGCGGATGAGCGGGTCGAGCGTCCGCGCGGGCGCGAGACACGCGACGGTCCTTCTCGGAGCGGCCTACGCGGTCGTTCTGGTGATCTGAGCCGGCCAGCGGACCGGAGGGGTTTAACCGCCCGGCGGTCGAGTCGGGCCATGGACGAGCCGCCGAGCGTCCGCGGGACCTACGACCGGATCGCGGGCCACTTCGCCGCGACCCGCGAGTACGCCTGGCCCGAGGTCGAGGCCTTTCTCGCCGAGCGGACGGGCCGGGTCGGGCTCGACGTCGGCTGTGCGAACGGTCGCCACGCCGAGGCGCTCGACGAGCGAACCGACCGGGTCGTGGGGGTGGACGTGAGCCGCGGGCTGCTCGCGGAAGCTCGCGACCGTGCGGATTCCAGGGGCTTCTCGATCGATCTCGTACAGGGCGACGCGAGCCGGCCGCCAGTGCGAGATCGGGTGGTGGATCTCGCCGTCTACGTCGCGACGATCCACCACCTCCGCGGGCGAGAGGCGCGGGTCCGAAGCCTCGACGAACTCGCGCGGGCGCTCGCGCCCGGCGGACGTGGGCTGGTGAGCGCGTGGAGCACGGCCCACGAGAAGTTCGATTCGGAGTCGGGCTTCGACACGACGATCGACTGGACGCTACCCGGCGGCGAGACGGTCCCGCGATTCTACCACATCTACGACCCCGCGGAGTTCCGCGCGGAGATCGCAGACAGCGCGCTCTCGCTCGATTCGTTCGAGATCTCCAGCGGGAACTGCTACGCGGTGGTCGCTCCGGAGTGACCTCGCAGCGATCGGATCGCCGCGAGCGCCGTCTAGCAGGCGAAACCCGAGGGCGACGATCAGCTCCTGGAGCGCGAACCACGTGGCCGTGCCGGCCGAAAAGTGGGTCGCAGTACGCCGCAACCCGCGGGGGTGTCGCTCATCGTCACCCGTGTTGGAGGTCCGAGTATCGCCCTGCCCATATCCGGATCGAAGGGTAAGGGTCTTAACCGGGGCGCGGGTATCGTGAACTGTTCGCTGCGTTCGTCCACCGTCCTGGTGGCACCTTCGAGTGTGAAGCGCCGGTGTCTCACCGAGCGAGGCGAGGCTCGGCGCACGAGCGAACGAAGTGACGAACGCGCCGGTGGTGAGCGGAACGGAGTCCCGCGAATCACGGCGCGAACGAAATGAGCGCCGGTGGCGAACAGTTCCAAAGGAACTGTGATCCTCGGCGCACAAACAACGTGCAGTGCGCCGGTGGTCTAGTGGCAGGACCTGAGCCTTCCAAGCTCATGGCCCGGGTTCAAATCCCGGCCGGCGCATCGTTGCCGAGCGCAACTCTGCGAGCGACGACTCTGCCGCCGCGAGTTTTCCGGTGAGGCGAAAAGTGAAGTTTAGGTGGTTTCCAACTCAGATAGAGTAATTTTTAATTGCAATAGATGACCGTCGGCGTGTAGTATCGGGCAGTATAAAACTCCCCAGAGCGGATTCGAGTCAGCTGAAGTTAGTTTGAATGTAATCGTTCGCTTCTTGCATCCCCATCGGCTCGGCAGATGTTCCCATTCGCACGTAGAACTCTTCTCCAGAGCCGTTGTCAAAGAAAACCGGCTCTGGACTTCGGTCAACACGAATGACACAGAGGTCTTTGTCGTCAACAGTTTCGAACTCTACTGTTGTATACGTCACCGCCATCATACGGCCCAGCCGATTGGCTATCTCACGATCCAGTTGCAACCCGAACTCATCGCGGCTACCGATCAACGAATAATCCCGATCAAGCCCCCGTACCTTTTTGTCTTCGTCTTCGACCCCAATGATTACGACGCCACCGTGAGCGTTGGCCATCGCAGCGACTTCTTTCGCCACTTTCGATCGGAGGTTTTTGTTTGGCTGATCCTGATAAACGTCGTACAGCAATGTTTCCTTAAATTCGATACGAGGAGTCTCACCTGCATTGATGAGGTCCTCGATCGTTTCTTCGTTCCTGCTGACGCTTCCGATCACGAGGTCTTCCATGTAATCATTGATCGCATCCGCCAGGAGGTCACGCCGTTTGGCCAAGAATCCTTCGTAGTTTTCGATCTTCCAGAGTTCTTCGTTTTCTAGAATAAACTGTGAAGACAACGCAGAGGGGTGATTGGCGACGGTCTCTGGTAAATATTCCTCGGGAAGTCGATCGCCGATCTTTTTGTTCGTCTCTGGCGTGAGAAACGCTCTATTTGCAATCTCGTTGACTATCTTCCTATGCAGAGATTCTCCCGAATCATACTTATCGTACAATTTATTCTTCGGGAAAATATGATGTGACTCTAGTTCGTAGCTACCGACCAACGGTTCGCCGGTCCTCCAGTCGACCGGGTTGTTGGCACGAACAATTATTCGAACCATATTGTAGAATCGGCGGGTTCGTTTCCCTCGTCCTTCCAAGTCCGATGCCTGTACTTCGATGCGGCCACGATCGTCTTCGATCTCTCCGATCAGGTCATCGGTTGGCGAGTCGTTATCAAGCAGCGAGAGATCACGTTCGACGGTAGTGTCTGAAGAACCGCTATACCGACCCCACATCATCGCCGCATACAACCATTGGAGGAACTGTCGTTTTTCTTCCTGTGAAATTTCCCGGTCGTTTCGCTCTAAGTAGACGATGAACGGAATGAGAGCGTCTCTAGTATTGATGTAGTCGGAACTGGCGATGTACGCCTCGTTTTTAAGCACGTTGATCGTGTAATCAAACACTCCATCGTTATCTGCGAGTGCGTACCATCGCTCTTTCAATTCGTGTCCCGGTATGTCGTAGACCTGCTCGTACGTCATCGTCCCCGTGAGGACGCCCACCATGCATTTCACATAGAAGTTGAGATTGAATTCAAACCCACGCTCACTAAGGCCGTTTTGTTTTATTTTCATTTTACGCCGAATATGTGGCCAGTCTATACTCATGTGAGCGAGTGCAAGCTCAGCATCACTCAGGTGGGTTCCCTGTGAGTTAATTTTATCAAAGAGTTCAACCGCTTGGTGTATGTCTGCGGATTTCGGAAGTGTCTCGACGGGAATATCCCTTGTCGGGATGTTTTTTAGTTGATTGATATGCTTCTCGTACTCTTCAGATAGCCTCATTACCCGATCAGTATCCTCATTATCGACACGTTCGCGTGCGACGGCGATCGGGCTGATTTTTCCTGTGAAACAGTCTGTTACTCTCACCCACGTTGTTCCGTCCCTTACTGGTTTGTTTTCGAACTGGAACTCTCCATTTTCGACGTTGAAGTAGAGCTTCCGTGGGTCGCTCTGTACATCCTCCTTGCTGTAATAAGGCGGAATAGCGTCTTTCAGTAGCATATAAAGAACCGTCAGACGCTGTTGGCCATCAAGGAGGACCTCGAAGAGTGCTTGTTTTTCTTCATCGATCGCATCGTTCTTTATTTCTGGTGGAGTTTCCGTTTCCCATGTCAAAAATCCACCAATCGGGTATCCTCGGTAGAGCGAGTTCATCAGCTCCCTCGCTTGGGATCGTTTCCAGACGAATTCTCGCTGAAACTCCGGAAGCACGATCGCGTTGGACTCAACCCGATCAAGGAGCTTACTGATTTGCATAACAATTCATTATTTGGCAGGTATAAAATAGATGTGACCTACTATATTTCCAGTGCGAGTCCATTTCAGCAACTCCCGTAGGCTAAGTGCCTCGGCGCACCGGAACACACTATTTAACCGTCCCCCGCTCGTAGTCGGCCCGTGAGCGACGAATCCGGGCGTCGGAACCTCCGAATGCCCAACGACGACCAGATGTTCGCGGTCGTCACCGACATGCTCGGTGGCGGGCGCGTCAGACTCCAGTGCAACGACGGGAAGGAACGCATGGGCCGCATCCCCGGCCGGATGCGCTTTCGCACCTGGATCAACGAGGGTGACGTCGTCCTGATCGAGCCGTGGGACTGGCAGGACGAGAAAGCCGACATCGAGTGGCGCTACGACAGCCAGGACGCCGATCAGCTCCGCCGGGAAGGCCACATCGACTGACGCGTACCGTTAGCGAGCAGTTCTCTTCTCGCAAGCGACAGCCCGCTCGATCGGGCTCGGGCCGATCACTGCCGGGAGGAGCATGCCCCAAGGTTTTCGGGCTGGCGCGGATCGGTCGGGTATGGACGAGATCGACGTCCCCGATCCGGAGCTGGGCACCGCGACGATCGTCTTCGAGACGCCCGACGGCGAGGTAGAACACCACACGGTCGAAAACGAGTACATTCTCTACTTCCAGGACCACTGGCAGGTCAAGTTCGGCGAGGACGAGGACGGCAACGACGTCGTTCGGCGGATCCCCAAGGAGAAGGTCCACTACGTCGAACGCTCCGTCGAGCAGTTCCAGGATCGCATCGACGCGCTGCTCGACCGGGCAAAGGATCGGTTCGACTTCGACGGACTGAACCTCGGGTAGCCTCCGACGATGCGCCGCCGCGACGCGCTTTGCTCCGGGCTGGCTCTTTTCGGTGGTCTCGGCGGCGCGTCGCTTTCGGGCTGTCTCGACGCACTCGGCTCGCAGTCGGCCTGGCGCGACCTCGTCGTCGACCGTCCCGAGGAGATCTACGTCCCCTCGAAGACCGACGGGATGACCGTCTGGGCGGGCACAGAAAGCGACGAGTACGCGCTCGCGCTCTCTGCGACCCGGCCACACCGCTTCTGGACGGTCACCGGACGCGAGACGAACCAGATCGCGATGCGCGATGCCCACTCGGTACACCTGATGGTCTCGCTGTGGGACCCCGACAGCAAGCGGTGGCTCCCGGCGGAAGTCCGACTCTCGATCGAACGCGATGGCGAGCGGGTGATCGACCGGACGCTCTGGCCGATGTGCTCCCAGCGCATGGGCGTTCACTACGGCGACAACATCGCGCTTCCCGAACCCGGCCGGTACGACGCGACAGTTCGGGTGATCCCGCAGGGGATCGAGTATCGCGGCGGGTTCGCTGGCGGGTTCGAACCGGCGGCGTTCGACCTCGCCTTCGCGTACGACCCCGAGGAGATCGAGACGCTCGACCTGACGATCCTCGAAGACGACAGGCGCGGCCGGCCCGGCGCGGTCGAGCCGATGGCTCACGACCACCGCGGTCACGATCATCGCGACGACGAGGACGGTGACGGCGGTGACGATCAGACCGACCACGGAGGCCACGATCACCCGCCGGTGTCGACAGTCCCGCCGCCCGACGCGTTTCCGCGGGTGCTCGGCGACAGGATCGTGGGGGATTATCGGACGATCGTCGCGCTGGCCGGCGACGGAGGACGGTATCTACTCGTTTCGCCACGGACGCGCTACAACGGCTTTCCCCTCCCTTCCTGTTCGGTTTCGACAGCGGTCGAGCGCGACGACGGGAGGTCCGAACGGATCGCGTTGGCGGCGGCGACGCACCCGACGTTCGGCCATCACTACGGAGCGAGCGTCGACACCCCCTCGGGAGCCGAGCTCACGATCGAAGTCGAGTCACCGCCGCAGTTCGCCCGACACGAGGGCTACGAGACGGCGTTTTTCGACCTGCCGAGTTTCAGTCTGCGGGTTCCTCGGTAGATCGTTGCGGTCGTTCGCGTCGCTCTGCAAGCCACAGCACGAGCAGGCCGGCCACGAGCATGAGCAGGCTGACGACGACCCAGTGGGGGTTCCAGGCCTCGGTGCCGTGGACCACGTTGTGGATGTCGAGCAGGTAGTGGTTGACGACGCCGTCGAAGACGTTGAACGCGCCCGCGCCGACGAGCGCGCTCCCGACGACGGTAAGCGACGAAAGCGCCCTCGTGGCGCGGTTGGCAGTTCGCCAGAGCATCGTCGCGCCGACGAGCGCGATAGCGAGCATCACAAGCGAGAACAGCCCGTCGAACATGACGTTCGTCCGCAGGCCGTCGTAGGTCAGCGGGTCGTAGACGCCCGACAGCAGGTGGTGGGTCTGGAGGATCTGGTGGAAGATCACCACGTCGATCAGCGCGCCCAGCCCGAAGCCGAAGACCCCGCCCCACAGGAGAAGCGAGCGTCGCCGGCGGTCGGTATCGCTCATGGGTGCGATTCAGCGGGCACTCGCAAAAGCGTGTACCCGGAGCGTGCAACCCGGCTGATGACGGGTTGTAACGAGGTACCGGTGAGCGCCGGCATGGGTCCGCGATCACCGGTAACGGACTACAACCGACCGCATCAGGGGATGAGCGTCACCGGCAGGTCGCTCTCTTCGACGACCGCCTCCGAGGCGCTGCCGACGACGAACCGCTCGAGTCGGTTGCTCGTGGTCCGGCCCATCACGACGTGGTCGTAGCCCCGCTCCTCGGCGAGCGCGACGATCCGCTGGCCGACCTTCCGGGCCGCGCCCGATTCGGTGACGATCTCGGTTTCGATCAGCTCGGGTTCGGCGTCGAGACCGGCCTCGGCGATCGCCGCGCGCGCACGCTCGAACAGTTCGTCGGTGACGTCGGTGCGCCCGGCGGCGAAGTGGACCACGGCGAGGTCGGCGTCGAACCCGCGGGCGAACTCGATTGCGAAACGAAGCG
>JAWARX010000027.1:0-4418 GCA_038893155.1 Halalkalicoccus sp. | reverse complement strand
CAGCACACCGCGCGGCTGGCCGGTGGCGTCGAGGATCGGTGCGGCGATACAGCGCACCCCTTCTTCGAGTTCCCCCTCGTCGATCCGCGGGACATCGCTTCGGGTGAGCTCCCGTACCAGTAGCGCCGTGAGCATCGCGTGCTCCCGAAGGTTCCGCGGATCGACCTTATCGCGGGTGTCGGCGCTCGTGTGTCCCCAGCCCCGACCGCGCGTTCCGCCCGCCGGACGGGCGCGCTCGCTGTGGAGCTGGAGCGCCGGCACCCCGCGCTGGAGGAACGGCCAGTGGTCGCTGTACGGATGCGGATCGCGCACGAACGAGACCGGCTGTCCCCACTCCTCACAGGTCTCCTCGACCAGCTCCTCGATCTCCGCCGAGCCGTGGGTGTACGCCCTGAGGGTTCGAAACCGGCCGGCGCCGTCGACGTTGACGACCGCGCGAACCGACTTGAGGGAAAGGGAGTCGGCGAGCGCGCCCGCGCCCATCAGGCCGACCTCCTCGCAGCCGACGCCGGCGACACGCACCCGACAGTCGAGCGCCATCTCCGAGAGGATGCGGGCCGCGCCCGTGACCACGGCGATCCCGCAGCCGTTGTCGAGCGCGCCCTCCGCGATGTCGTGGGCGTCGTAGTGGCCGAGTACGACGATCTCCTCGCGTCCCTCGTCGTCGCCGAGCGTCCCGACGACGTTCCGGCTCGTTCCCCGTTCCGTACCGGCCTCGACAGACAGGCGGACCCGCCCGTCCCGCTCGGCGTAGTCGGTGAGCCACGCGCCCGTCTCCTTCGAGACGCCGACGCCCGGCGCGGCGGCCTCGGCGTCGAACCGCAGCGCCCCCGTCGGGGGAAGCTGGCCGGGGACGTGGTTGGCGAAGACGAAGGCCCTCGCACCCGCAGCCACGGCATGACCGAACTTCTCCATCCGGTGGACGAACCGCCCCTTCTCGGAGGGGGTCGTCGTGCTCGCGACGACGATCCTGCCCGCGACGTCGCGTTCTTCGATCTCCTGGGGCGTGCCGTAGCCGACGTCGACGAGTTCACCCGAGACCTCGCCGGCCGCCGAGTACGGCAGCGCGAGCGCCTCGAAGGAGCGCTCGACCGGCTCGGTGAGCGCGAACTCGGTAGTTCCACGGTCCCAGCGGTTCATTCCGAACTCCTCGATTTCGACGCCCGAAACGCCGCCAGCCTCGAAGCTTTCTGCGACGTACTCCGCGGCCCGTCGTTCCCCGGGGTGACCGCCCATCCGCTCAGGAAGTTCGGTCAGTCGGGTGAGCAGTTCCCACGAGGAGTCGTCGTGCCACGCCCGTCCGAGGGCGGTATCCGTGTCCATACCCCGACCTCGGAGCCCCGGCGCAAACCCGTTACGGACCGACAGCGATGAGGCACGGGGGCCGTAGTCGAACCGATATCGAGTGGCCCGAGGACCACGCCGCCTTCGGGCGAGGATCCCCTTCGTCGACGCGAACGTGCGCGAGCCGAACCGCGACGGGATACACGACGAGAACGTCGCCTCGTTTCTCGCGAAGAGCCTGCGGATCGACTGGCGCCGGGGCGCGGCGTACTTCGAGACGCGGCTGGTCGATTACGACCCGTGTTCGAACTACGGCAACTGGGCGTACGTCGCGGGCGTGGGCAACGACTCGCGGGACAGCTACTTCGACGTCGTCGGGCAGGCGAAACGCTACGACCCCGACGCCGAGTACGTCCGGACGTGGCTGCCCGAACTCTCCTCGCTTCCGGCGGAGGCGGCCCACGAGCCGTGGGAAGCGAGCGAGAAGCTGCTTGCGGCCTACGACCTCGTGCTGGGCGAGGAATACCCGGGTCGATGATCGGGCTGGGGGCCGGTAGGAAAGAACCGCTAGGGTTTAGTTTCGACTGACACCTATCGTGCGTTATGAGTTCGGTTCCCGAGCGAAGCGAGATCGAGACGGAGTACACCTGGGATCTCGAGAGCATCTACGCGAGCGACGAGGACTGGGAGGCCGCCTTCGAATCGGTCGAGAGACGGATCCCGGACCTCGAAGCCTACGAGGGGCGGGCGACCGAGAGCGGCGAGACGCTTCACGAACTGCTCTCGCTTCGCGAGGAGGTCATGCGCGACCTCTCGCAGGTCACCGCCTACGCGCGGATGCGCCGCGACGAGGACACCCGCGATCAGACCTATCAGGCGCTGACCGCCCGCGCCCAGTCGCTCGCCTCGGAGGCATCGAGCGCGGTGAGCTTCCTGGAACCCGAACTACAGGACCTCTCGGGTGAGGAGCTCGGCGAGCTGATCGACGAGGAGCCCGCCCTAGAGGAGTACGAACACTACTTCGACGACGTGCTGCGGATGAAACCCCACACCCGCTCGGCGGAAGTAGAAAGCCTGCTCGCCGAGCTGGGCGAGGTCACCGGGGCCTCCGGTGAGATCTACACCATGCTCTCGAACGCCGATCTGGAGTTCCCGACGGTCGAGCGAGACGGCGAGTCCGTCGAGATCACGCAGTCGAACTTCACGAAGCTGCAGAAAGACCCCGACAGGGAGTTTCGCCGCGAGGTCTACGAGGGCTTTTACGACACGTGGGAGGAGGTCCGCAACGCCGTCGGCAGCGCCTACAAGAACAGCGTAAAAGCCGACGTGAAACTCGCCCGGGCGCGCAACTACGACACCGCCCGCGAGGCGGCGATGGACGGGCCCAATATACCTGTGGAAGTCTACGACACCCTCGTGGACACGGTGAACGAAAACCTCGACACCCTGCATCGCCACGCCGAGCTCAAACGCGAGGCGCGCGGGGTCGAGGAGCTTCGGATGTGGGACCTGTACATGCCGGTCGCCCGGGACGAGAGTCCCAACGTCGAGTACGAGGAGGCCGCAGAGCACGTCGTCGAGGCCGTCGCGCCGCTGGGCGAGGCCTACCAGTCGCGGGTCGCCGAGGGGCTGGAGTCGCGGTGGGTCGACGTCTACGAGAACGCCGGCAAGCAGTCGGGCGCGTACTCCGGTGGAACGTACGACACCCAGCCGTTCATCCTGATGAACTACCAGGACGACATCCCCTCGATGTACACGCTGGCCCACGAGCTCGGTCACTCGCTGCATTCCCAGCTCACGAGCGAACACCAGCCTTACACCTACTCGGGCTACGAGATCTTCGTTGCCGAGGTGGCCTCGACGGTCAACGAGGCCCTGCTGACCCACCACCTGCTCGCCACCGTCGAGGACGAGCGCTTCCGGCTGCACGTGCTCAACGAGTACCTCGAACGCTTTCGCTCGACGCTCTATCGCCAGACGATGTTCGCGGAGTTCGAACACCGCGCCCACGAGAACGACGAGGAAGGTGGCGCGCTCACGCCCGACGCGCTCGACGAACTGTACGGCGACCTGAAAACCGAGTACTACGAACCGGCCGTCGCGGACGACCGGATCGCCCGCGAGTGGATGCGCATCCCGCACTTCTACCGGGCGTACTACGTCTACCCGTACTCGACGGGGATCAGCGCGGCCGTCTCGCTCTCGCGGACGATCCTCGAAGAGGGTGAACCGGCCGCCGAGGCGTATCTCGACTTCCTCCGGGCGGGTTCGACGGAGTACCCGCTCGACCTGCTCGACATCGCGGGCGTCGACATGCGCTCGCCCGAGCCGATCGAGGACGCCCTCGAAACCTACGACGAGTATCTCGGCGAGATGGCGTCGCTGCTGTAGGATCGGCCGCCACCCAAAGGCACTTTTGACGCGGTTTCCTAAGACGGACATCAATGGCCCATAGTCCCTCTGTTCCCGACCGGCCGCACCTCGATCTCGACCCGGAGATGCCCGAAGGCGAGCAGCTCGCGGCCCTGCGCGAGCACTACGTCGACGTCGTCCGGATCAACGACCAGCTCGAACAGCGCATCGAGGACGCGACCGACCGGCGCGAAACCCTCTACGAGCGCGTCGACCAGCTCGAACGCGAGAACACCGCGCTCAAGACCGCCTCGCTGTACGTCGCGACCGTCGAGGAGTTCACCGACGACGGCGTCGTCATCAAACAGCACGGCACCAACCAGGAGGTGCTCTCGGAGATCGAGCCGTCGCTCACGGAGGATCTAAAGGCGGGCGACCGCGTCGCCGTCAACGACTCCTTCGGGGTCGAGACCGCTCTCGACGTCGAAACCGACGCGCGCGCACAGGCGATGGCGATCGACGAGAGTCCGGACGTCTCGTACGCCGACATCGGCGGGATCGACGCGCAGATCCGCGAGGTTCGCGAGGCCGTCGAGGACCCCTTGACGAACCCCGAACAGTTCGAGGAGGTCGGGATCGAGCCGCCGGGCGGGGTGCTGCTTCACGGTCCGCCCGGTACCGGAAAGACGATGCTGGCGAAGGCGGTCGCGAACGAGACCGACGCCACGTTCATCAAGATGGCCGGCTCCGAGCTCGTCCAGAAGTTCATCGGCGAGGGCTCG
>JAWARX010000026.1:0-9851 GCA_038893155.1 Halalkalicoccus sp. | reverse complement strand
TTCTCGAAGTCGACTGCGTTTCGCAGCCCCAGAACGTTCGGGATCCTGCCTTCGAGTTCGCTCGCAAACAGCGGCGTGCCGGCTTCGAGCGTGAGCGTCTCCCACGTCTGCGTGCCGAAGGGCACCGCCCCGAGCCCGTAGTTGATCAGCGTATCGAGCACGATTTCGGCGTCGTCGGCGCTGCAGACGATCTCGTAGCCGTCCTCGCCCGCGAGGTCGTCGCCCGCGACGACGGTGACGCCGACGTCGTGGATCGTCCCCCGGTCGAAGACGAGGTCGCCGTCGGGCACGCCGATCTTGTTGAGCACGCTCGCGACCTTCTCGGTGGCTTTCGGCCCGTGGACGCCGAAAACGGCCAGATCGTCGCTCGCGACCGCGATCTCGACGTCCTGGATGAACACCTTCTCGCGCCACTCTTCGGCCAGTCCCCGCGCCCGTCCGGGCGGGGTGAAGATCAGGAGGCGCTCGCCGGCGTTATAGAGGTAGAGATCGAGCTCGATCCGGCCCTGCGGGTCACACAACAGCGCGTACCGGCCCTCGCCGTCAGCTCGCGGGACGCGGTTCGAGACGACGTTGTCGACGTATTCTACCCGATCGTCGCCCGTGATCGCGAGGATCCCGTAGGCCATCTCGATCACGCCGACGCCGTTTCTGACCGCCTGGTGGGTGCGCTCGGGCCGGCCGTAGTGGCGCGCCACTCGGCGTCCGGCGCGCTCCTCGAAGGTCGCGCCGTGGTTCGCGTGAAACGCCTCGACGACGGTCATCGTCCCCTCCGGGCCGCTCGTGGGTCGGTCATGCCCCTAGTTGGGACGGCGTGCCGGTAAAACGTGGCGTTAGAAGGGCAGTCGCTCGCGGATCCGTTCGGCGATCGAGGGATCCTCGGCGTCGGGAGCGGGGACGACCGACTGGTCGGGCTTGATCACGGTGCGGTCGCCGTTTCGCTCGACGCTGATCAGGTCCGCGTCCGAGAGGCGTTCGAGCGCGGGTTCGAGTTCGTCGATCGTCACGTCCGCGCGCGTGCGAAGTTCGAGGACCGTCATCCCGCCCTCGGGTCGCTCGACGAGCGCGTCGAGGACGGCGACCTCGTTGTCCGGTCTGTTTCGATACGCCCGCTTTGCGCCCATACCCATTGTCCGCCGGGGGGGGATTTATACTGTGGGCCGCCCCACGACAGCAGTACTCTTTTAGCCCTGACCCGGTAGATACAGCCATGAGCCTCCGGTGTTCCCTCCTCGGACACGAGTACGGCGAACGCGAGATCGAGCGCGATCGCGAAGAACGCGGCAACGAGGTCGTCATCAGCGTGGTCGAACTCGAACGCTGTACACACTGTGGAGCCACCCGAACGATCAGCGAGAACACCGAGGTCACCCAGCTCTCGCGTTCCGACGCCGCCGGTTCTTCGACGGAGCCCGCCGCGTCGGAGGGACAGGAGAGCCCCGGAATCCGTCCCCGTCCCGCCGCCACCGCCGATTCGAAAACCACGTCGGAGGCCCCGCGAACCGACGACGCACCGAGCGACACCGCACCGAAAACCACTCGTGAATCCGGCCCCGCGTCCGAACCGGAGCCGGCCGAACCGACCGAAACCGGCGTCGACATCGGCCACGATCCCGACGCCGAGGACGCCGAGATCATCGATGACGGTCCCGATGGCGTCGAAACGGCCACCGACTCCGACCCGGAGCGCGAGCCGGTCGCGTGGCCCGACGCCGACGACCAGGAGGAACGAACCGACGAACCGGCAGCCTCGTGGCCGGTCGTCGAGGGCGAGGACGAGGGCTTCGACGCGGCGACGCCGGACGGGCCGACCGACGTGGAGTTCGGCGGCGGCCTCACCCCGCAGGCCGACCAGGGGGCCGAAATCGTGGGGGACGACGGCGACGGAAACGGGACGGTCGTGAGCGCGAGTTCGACGCCCGCGACGGATCGACGGGGGCGTTCGCGAGGCGAGACGGCGCTTTACTGTCCCAGCTGCGAAACTTCGGGGCTCGAGGAACGTGACTCGCTTCGCGCGGGCGACATCTGCCCGGAGTGTCACCGGGGCTATCTCGCCGAGCGCGAGCGCTGAGACGAAACCCGTAAATTCACCCCTATCGAACGGGGCCCAATGCGCGAGTACAAGATGCGACGCGGCGAGCACCTCGAAGAGCGGATTCCCGACATGGAGGGAACCATCGAGGAGTACTTCGGCTCCGTTACCGGGACCGAGGAGTACAACGGCAGCGACCTGTACGTCGTTTCCGATCCGGACAACCCCGTCTTCGAGCGGATCGTCGCCGGTGCGGTCGCTTACAGCGGCAAGAAGGACAAACTCGCGGTCCACTTCGAGGAGCGCCCGGCCGAGGACGTCATCGCCGAGGGCAACGCCGACGCCGCCGCCGACGCGGTCAGCGCGAAAAACGACTTCCTGCTCGAAGCCACCGGGCGGGACGCGAAGTCCCGCCGGGAGTCGATGAAACGCGACGTCGAGGACAAGGACGCCGACGTCCCCGACGCCTGATCCAGCCCCTTACCCCAGCGCGCGCTCGATCGCCGCCGCGACCTCGCGGGCTTTCTCCGCGAGCGCGTCGCTCACGAGCCCGCGCTCGACGGCCTCGTCTAGCTCTTCTGCGTCGACTCGCTCTACCGAGCCGTCGGGATACTTGATCACGTCGACGTAGAGGTCGACGTACCGGGCGCGTTCGGGAAACAGCTCGACGGGCGTACAGACGTTGACGTACGTCCCCTTCGACTCGCCCGCGTCGTCGCGGTAGACCGTCGGGTACCACCACCGCCCCTCTTTCAGGCTGGTGACCGCGACGTCGCCGACCTCCCGCGGAACGCCGAGGGCGTCGTAGCTCCCGCCGGGGGTCATCTCGCGGCGCAGCGTGATCGAATCCCCCGCCGCCTCGACCACGTCGCCCCGCCCGAGCGTGATCACGCGACCGTCGGGCTTGCCGTGGTCGATCGCCACCGAGTCACCCTCGCGTGGCCCGAACTGACTCCTGACGGCCTCGATGGGGAACTCCTCGACCGTACAGAGCGCTTCCGCGAAGTCAACGGCGTCGCCGGCCCGGCTCGATCCGGCCTTGATGCGGTGGTGGCCCGCCATCGTCGGGGCGGCCTCCTGCCGGACGTCATCGAGCGAAAAGCGACTCTCGCGACCGAACCAGCACCACGCGCCCGCATACGGGCGCTCGTCCCCGTCGTCTATCCGCGCGGCGAGCTCCGCGGCCCGCGACAGTGCGTCTTCGAGCTCAGCGAGGCTTGCACCCCGCGCGTTCTCGCCCAGCGAGACGCCCCACCCGTCGGGGATATCGACCGAGAGCAGATCGACCAGCCCGGCGGTCTCGGCGTCGGGGGCGTCGATCCCTGACTCATCCTGTTGTAGCGCGGCCAGCCCGCCGGGCGTCGGCGCGCGGATCGTCGTCGAGACGCGGGGGTGGTCGTCGCTCCACGGCGGCGTCGGCTCCGTGACCTGTACCCGCAGGGAATCGCCCTCCTCGACGTAGCTCTCGGCGTCGTCGAACGGCAGGTAGCCACGGTCCTCGCCCAGCGAGACGACCGCCTCGCCGCCGCGGGTCCCCTCGACTCGCCCCTCGTAGACCGCTCCGAACGGGGTCGGATCCGTCCAGACGAACGTGTCCCGGTCGACCGCGAGCAGTTCGCGCGCCTCTCCGAGCGCCTCCGACGTCCCGAGAAGCGAGACGCCCTGTCGGTCGCGACTCGTCTCGCAGGCGAGCTCCGCCGGCTCCGCGGAGAACTCCCCCTCGAAGCGTTCGTCGATCGGCCCGGAGGCCTGCACGACCTCGTGACCTGCTCGCGAGAAGAGCCGGGTGAGCGCCGTCGCGTAGATCCCTCTGACTCTGACCCTCATAGCGCGTCGCGCGAGGGGGCGAACTTCACCCGAGCGCCGACCGTCGGCCCGAGCGTGAGTTCGACCAGCTCTTCCCCGAGGATCCGCCCGCCCTCGACGGGCACGCCCCACGTGTCGAATCGGAGATACCCCCGGAGATCGGCTCCATGAGTGAAGAGGTCGCAGTACTCGACCGTGTGTTCGGGGAACCGTTCTCGGCTGTGGGCGAGGTCCATGTCGGAGTAGACGGTCTCGTGGGCGGCAAAAAAGGCCTCCAACCGCTCGGCGTCCTCGTCGACGAGTTCGGCCACCCGATCCGAAAGCTCGGCGATCGCCTCCCGATCCAGCCCGGCCTCGCGAAGCGCCCGCTGGGTGCGCTGATCGAAGTGCATACCGACCGTTGAGAACGCGACCGTGTTGAGTCTGCCTATGGCGGTACCGGGACGGATCGAGGGCCGGTTCGCGGACTGTCAGTCGTCGGCGGGTGCGGGCGTCGGGGTTTCGGCTTCGGTCTCGAACGGTCGGCTCTCGCTCGGCGGGGCGCTGTAGAGGATTCCGCGGCTGTTGCTGAACATCGTGGTACGCCCTCACCAGTCGTGGTACTTAACGACCGCCCTGATACTGACCAAGGTATATAGGGACATACTAGGGTCAAAAGCGTTAGGAACGACGCCCCTGTACGGGCGGTATGCAGCGAGACCCGGTCGAACGCGAGACGCGCGGTTCGCGGGACCTCTACGAGATCTCGACGTGGGAGCGCCGGTCGGCGGTCGACGCCTTCTCGGCGTGGCTCTATCGCCTCGGGGTCGCGGGCCTGAAGGCGCTCGTCGTCACCCTCGCGCTCCTCTTCTTGCTGGCACAGCTCGTCCTCGGCGGGCTGGGGGCCGTCTCGGATCCCGTCGTCGGCGTGCTCGTGATCCTCTCGGTGGTGCCCGCGCTGGCCATCGCCGCCTACATCTGGCACGCCGACGTGACGACGGGCGAACCGCTGTCGCTGCTGGTCGCGACGTTCCTGCTCGCGATCCTCTTTGCGATGTTCGCCGCGGTGATCAACTCGATCGGGATGCTCCCCTTCGGCGCGATCGTCGTCGCCACCCAGGAGGTCGCCCCCGGCGCGACCCCCGTCGCCAGCTTCCTCGCGCTCTCGCTGTTTTTCTTCCTCGTCGTCGGCCCCATCGAGGAGACGGTCAAGCTGCTCGCCGTGCGGCTGTACGCCTACCGCGACGCCCGCTTCGACGCCGTCATCGACGGGGCGGTCTACGGCGCCGCGGCCGGGCTGGGCTTCGCGACGATCGAGAACGCCCTGTACATCACGCAGGGGCTCGAAGCCGGCGTCGCCGGCACGGAAGTGATCGGCGCGGCCGGCGACACCGCCGCCGTGCGCGCGCTCGCCGGCCCCGGTCACGTCCTTTACTCGGCGATCGCGGGCTTCTATCTCGGGCTGGCGAAGTTCAACCCCGACGACTGGGGCCCGATCGTGATCAAGGGGCTGTTGATCGCCGCCGTCTTCCACGCGCTGTACAACACGCTCTCGGGCGTGGTGCCGGGCGCGCTCGTCGCTTCGGCCACGTGGATCACGCCCGCGGTCGCGCTGATCGGTTTTATCGTCATCTACGACGGGATCGTCGCGTACTTCCTCTACCGGAAGATCGCGGGCTATCGCGGTGCGTACGCCGACGCAGCGGTCGGCGAGCGGGATCTGACGCCCGAGCTCACCGAGTTCGATCCAAGTACGGAGCGCTGACCCGTTCGACGTATTTGGCGATCACGTCCGCCTCCAGGTGGACGGGATCGCCGATCGCCTTCGCAGAAAGCGTCGTCTCCTCGTACGTGGTGGGGATGATCGCCACCGAGAACGACCTGTCCGAGAGGCCCGCGACCGTGAGGCTGATGCCGTCCACCGTAACGGACCCCTTCTCGACGACGTAGTTCGAGAGCTCCTCGGGCAACGAGAAGGTAAATCGCCAGTCCTCGCCCACCTCCTCGATCTCCCGAACCTCGCTCACGCCGTCGACGTGGCCCTGGACGATGTGTCCGTCGAACCGACCGTCCGCACTCATCGCGCGTTCGAGGTTGACCCGCTCGCCCTCGCGTAGTTCCCCAAGATAGGTTCGAGAAACGGTTTCCGCCGCGAGAAAGACCGAGAACTCCTCCTCGCTTCGCTCCTCGACGGTCAGACACGCCCCGTTGACGCTCACGCTCTGGCCGTGTGCGAGGTCCGCGGCGAACGGACAGCCGATCGCAAGTCGGAGACCGTCGTCGGTCTCGGTCCGTCGACGAACCTCGCCCGTCTCCTCGACGATCCCGGTGAACATACTCGGGCTACTCGTTCGGGGGCAAAACGGCTTGCGTCTCCCGTCGGGCTTTTACCGGCCCGCGGCCAACGCCTCACATGAAACTCCCCGGACTGCTGAGCATGATCCAGATGGGATCGGGGCTGATCTTCGCCATTCCGCTCGGGATCATCGGGTTCGAGTTTCTCACGAGCGGCCGGCCCGTCTTCGGGGCCGGCTTTTTGTTGGTGGCCGCCGCCATGCTCTTTCTGCCCGAGTACATCGTCAGGCGGGTCGGCAGCCCCCGCGACTGGATCCTCGGACTGTTGCCCTTTCGCCGCCGGGACTAACCCCGCCCGCAGAACCCGTCACGAATCCGCCGACCTGACCCGCGGGACGAGCGAGCGCGGGTAGTCGGTGAGGTTCTCGAACCCGTCCTCGCGGACGACCACGCAGTCCTCGATGCGAACGCCACCCTCTTCGGGGTCGTAGACGCCCGGTTCGACCGTCAGTACCATCCCCGCCTCCAGTTCCGAATCGGCCCGCAGCGACGGCCCTTCGTGAAGGCTCATCCCGACGCCGTGGCCCACGCTGTGAAGGAAGCCGGGCGTCCCGTCCGGTCGAAATCCATACGCACTGATCTCCGCGGCGGTCTCCTCGTGGACCGCGCTCGCGACTGTTCCGGCCCCCTCGGAAAGCGCTTCGAGGGCGGCGTCCTGTGCGCGTTCGACGGCGACGTACGCCCGGCGCTCCCAGCCCCCCTCCGAGTCGACGACGAACGTCCGCGAGAGGTCGCCGTAGTATCCCTCCGGGCCCCGCGGCGAGAGATCCAGCAACACCGTCTCGCCGCGTTCGATCGCCACGTCGCCGGTGAAGTGCAGGTCCGCGCACGTCCCGCCAGCACCGATCACCGTGTTCCCGGCGTCGGTGACGCCCTCGCGGGCCATCGCGGCGTCGGCCTCCCGGCGCAGGCGTTCGGTGGTGAGGCACTCGCCGTCCCAGACCAACGACTCGCCCTCGATATCCGCCTCTGCGAGCACCGTCTCCGCGCGGGCCATCCCCGACTGTGCTGCCCGCTGTACGGTTCGAATCCGCTCGATCTCCGCCTCGCTCTTCCGGACCCGCATCCGTGCGACGACGTCCGTCGATTCCAGTTCACAGCCGGCGCGTTCGAGCCAGACCGCGGCGTCGTGAGGGATCGACCGGGGGACGAGCACGGGCCCCGAGACGAGCTCGGCGGCGCGCGCGCCCGCGGCCGTCGCCGCCTGCTCGGCGGCGGTCACCACTCGACCAGTGAACTCCTCGCGGGCTTGGTCTTCGAACAGCCGGGGAGAACACAGAACCGGATCGCCGTCGTAGACGAACGCGTACGGCCGGTCGGGTCCCGAAAAGCCGGTGAGATACCGCAGGTCGTCGTCGAAGCGATCGCCGACGTGGACGAACGCGTCCGCGCCCCGTGCGTCGAGTTCCTCGGCGAGCGCCGCGAACTCCATTCAGTGAACTTCCGCCTCGGGGGCCTCGGCCTCGGCGATCAGCTCCTCGATCGGTTCCTCGCGGGGCTCGTTACACAGCAGCACGTCCAGCGGCAGCGTCGGCGCGCCGTTGACGAGGTTCTCCATGAGGACGAGCCGCTCGCGCGCCCGACTCATCCCGACGTAGAATACCCGACGCTCGTTGTCGGTCAGCATCGGCACCGGACTCGTAGTGCGGGTGAACTCCTCCTCGATGGGGACCTGCTCCTGTTCGATCGTCGCGGCCATCTGCTCGACGACTTTCTCGGTTAAATCGGTCGCAACGAAGACGTGGTCGGCCTCCCGGCCCTTCGCGGAGTGGATCGTTCCCAGACGGATGCGCTCGGGGTCCGCACCGCGGTAGGTTCCCGTCGCGAAGTAGGCCTTGAGGCTCTTTCGCTGGAAGCTGGTGATCTTCCTGGACATGTCCGCGGCCGACACCGGATCGGGAACGAACGGGGCGTGCTCGCGGATCGTCTCGGGCTCGATCGTGATCTCCTCGACGCTGTCGACCCCAGCGGCCTCCTTTCGTTCGTCGATCTCGGAAAAGAGGTCGTCCCGGTCGTTGGTGCTAAACGCCGAGTCCGCGAGCATGTCCGCGAGCCGGCGGGCTTCCAACCCGTCGATCTCCTCGCCGGCGTCGATCTTCTCGACCGCGGAGATGAACTGCTGTAACCGATCCGTCCACATGCGCTGGTCGGTGAGCATCCGGAAGGGCATCCCCTCGCTGATGAACTCATCGATGAACTGGAACATCTGGTAGCGCGCCCGAAAGAGGACCATGATCGTTTCGTCGGGTGTCTCTGCCACTGTTGCCCGGACGTTGCGCACCAGATCGAGCATCGAAGGGCTCTCGACGGCCTCCACGAGCCCCCCCTCCTTTCGGGGGTTCAGGTCCTTCTCCTGGCGCTTTTCGATGTGGCGCACCTCCCGGTTTACTACGTCGAGAATGCGCGAAGGAAGCCGATAGGAGTTCGGCAGGACGACGTCCTCGGAGACATCGGCGTCCAGAAGCAGGTTCGGATCCGCCCCCTGCCACGCGTAGACGACCTGGTCGTCGTCGCCCGCGATCAGGACGCGTTTCATGTGGGGTTTCCACTCCTCGTAGACGGCGTACTGCAGCGTGGTGATGTCCTGGAACTCGTCGATCACCAGGTAGTCGACGGTGGGGACGAGCGAGCGCTGTTTCACTCGCTCTAACATGTCCGCGAAGCCGACCAGCCCCTCCTCGCCCTTGAACGTGCGCCACGCGCGGATCGCCTCGGGGATGTCGATCCGGTCGTCGTCGCTCGGCCACGTCGGGGTGTACTTGTTGCCCTGAAGCGAGTTCTCGTCGATCTCCGGGGGTAGACGGACCTCCTCGTCGTTCCACTGGAAGGGTACGTCGTACCAGTCGGCGACCTCCCGATCCGTGCGCTGGAGCCACTGGGAGGTGGCGATGATCTTGTTGCCTAGGGTCGTCGAGCGGGCAGTCCTGCGGCCCGCGCCGCTGTACTCGTCCTCGAACTCCAGTCCGTACGACTCACAGAACTCCTTTTTTTGCTTCTCGCCGACGACGTCCCCGCGCGAGAGGTCCAGCAGTTCGTAGGCCTTCGCGTGCATGGTACAGACGTTGCCCTGCAGGGTGCGCGGCGAGATCTCCAGCCGTTCGGCGAGTCGCTCGCGGATCTCCGCGGCGGCCGCACGGGTGTACGAGACGACGAGCACGTCGTTGACCGCGACGTCGTCCGTGGTAAGGATCTCCTCGACGCGGTCCAAGAGCGCGGTGGTCTTCCCGCTTCCCGGCCCACCGAACAGCCGGGTGACCTGTGTATCAGTCATTGCACAACGTCACGACCCTATCGGTGATAAGCCCCGTGGATTCACGTTCCCCCGCCACGCGATGAGCGGGCCTTCCGAACGTCCGCCCCGTCGCGGATCAGGTCCTCGCACTCCGGACAGACGCGCGGCCCCTCGACGTCGTTCGGCGTGAACACCCGCACGTACGCCTCCGTCACGAACGCACCACAGTTCTGACACTCCGGCATCGGTTCGTGTTCACGAACCGCCGGTAAAAACCGTTTCCCTTCGCGCTACCGCGGTTCCCACCCACAGACCGTACAGGTCGTCGCCGACTGGGCGTGAAGCCCGCCGCACTCCGGACACTGCTTTTTGTTGTAATCGGTGTCCCAGCCCGCCGGTCCCGTCTCGTGTCCACGCTCGGACAGGAACTGACCGAACATGTCGTCG
>JAWARX010000025.1:0-8537 GCA_038893155.1 Halalkalicoccus sp. | reverse complement strand
GTCCTCGCCCATGACGAGGACGTCCTCGTCGGCTCGCATCTCGCTCGCCAGTCCGTCGCGTACCGCCTGCACCAGGGTGAGGTTCTGTGTCTCGCTCATCTAATGATCCTCCAGTAGCGCCGCGTCGCCGTGCGTTTCGCGGATCGACCGGAACCAGTCCAACTGCTCTTCGAGCCGTCCGGGCATATCCTGATAGACGCTCGCGAACATCTCCTCGGGTTCGGGTCGCTCGACCGACTCCGCGGCGTCGATCGCCTCTGCGACCTCCTCTTTCACTTCTGCTTCGATCGCCTCGACGCCCTCGGCGTCGAGATAGCCGTTGTCGAGCAGGAACGTCTCCAGTCGCGGGATCGGGTCTTTCTTCTTCCACTGCTCGACCTCCTCGTCCTCGCGGTAGACCGAGGGGTCGTCGGCGGTGGTGTGGGCACCGAAGCGGTACTGGACCGCCTCGATCAGGGTGGGCCGGCGCGCGTCGCCCGGATCCTTCGCCTTCTCGACCGCCTCGCGGGTGACCTTGTAGACCGCGAGCGGATCCATCCCATCCACTTGCACGCCCGAAAAGCCGTAGGCGACGGCCTTCTGAGCGAGGGTCTCGCTCGCCGTCTGGCGCTCGCGGGGGACCGAGATCGCCCACTGGTTGTTGTTACAGAAAAAGACGTTCGGGGTGTCGAACACCCCTGCGAAGTTCAGCCCCTCGTGGAAGTCGCCCTCGCTCGTCGCGCCGTCGCCGAAGTAACAGATCGCGGCGGTGTCCTCGCCCTCGAGCTTCGCGGCCCAGGCGTGGCCGACGGCGTGGGGGATCTGCGAGGCGATCGGGACGGCCACGGTGAAGATGTTCGTCCCCTCGGGGATCGCGTTGCCCTCCTCGTGGCCCATCCAGTACAGCAGGGTTCGCTTCAGCGAGAGCCCGCGCACCAGCCCCGCGCCGTGTTCGCGGTAGCTCGGAAAGAGCCAATCGTCCTCGTCCAGGGCGTGGGCGCTCGCGATCTGTGCGCCCTCCTGACCCGACAGCGGCGGGTAGGTCCCCATTCGACCCTGGCGCTGGAGGCTCACCGCCCGCTGGTCGAAGTGGCGGGCCAGCCGCATCTGGTGGTAGATCTCGATCATCTCCTCGTCGTCGAGATCCGGTGGCTCCGCCCCCTCCAGAAGCGTCCCCTCGTCGGACAGGACCTGTACGCGCGTCTCGGGATCGCGCTCTACCGTGCTCATGAATACACTCTCCGCAGCATATCACAACCGTCTCCCGCTCGGGTTATAGGATTTTCGTAACTATCTTTCAGGCGATTCGATTCCACCGCCTCAGGCGACCGATGTGGCTGTCAGTCGCTCGCTTTGCTGTCGATATCGACGCGATCGCCTCGAAAAGAAAACGTTCGGGTGATCGTAACCCGTTCGCTGACCCGTAACTGGACGGGCGTCGAACGTCAGTCCCCGATCGCTCGCGCCTCGCGCCGGGCGTCCTCGGCGCTTTTCCCGTCGCGCAGCACCGCCTCGACGAACAGCTCGCCCGCCTTGTACGACGAGCGCACCATCGGTCCCGACGCACAGTACAGGAAGTCCATCTCCTCCTCTGCGACCCGTCGCCACGTCTCGAACTCGTGGGGGTGGACGTAGCGAGAGACGTCGAGATGCGACCGGGAGGGCTGGAGGTACTGACCCAGCGTCACGATATCGACGTCGGCCTCCCGGAGATCCGACAGCGTCTGGTAGATCTCGTGACTGCGCTCGCCGACCCCGAGCATCAGGCTCGTCTTCGTGTGGATCCGCGATTCGGCGCTCACCTGCTCCAGTACGGAAAGGCTCTGTTCGTAGCCTGCCCGCCGGTCTCGAACCGGAAACTGCAGTCGTTCGACCGTCTCGACGTTGTGAGCGATCACGTCCGGCTCGGCGTCGATGATCTTCCCCACCAGCTCGGACTCGCCCTGGAAGTCCGGAATGAGGACCTCGACGAGGATGCCGGGATGGCGCGCTTTGATCTCGCGGATGGTTTCGGCGAAGTGACTCGCACCTTGGTCGGGCAGGTCGTCCCGGTCCACGCTCGTGAGCACCACGTAGTCCAGCCCGATCTCGGCGATGGCGCTCGCGACGTTCGCGGGCTCGTCGGGGTCCAGCGGCTCCATCCCGCCGGTCTGCACGTCACAGAAGTTACAGCCCCGCGAGCAGCGATCGCCCATCAGCATGAACGTCGCGGTGCCGCCCTCGCCCGAGGCACCGCCGCCCCAGCACTCGCCCAGATTGGGGCAGTTCGCCTCCTCGCAGACCGTGTGCAGATCGTGCTCGCGCAGGGTGCGCTTGATCCCGGCGAACTCCGTGCCCGACGGCGGACGGGTCTTGAGCCAGTCGGGCTTGCGCGAGAGACTCATTACGGGCAGTGAGGCCCGCCGGGGCAAAAACCTGCGGGGATCGTCCCATGGGCAGTTGTACCGTCCGGTCCCCTTGTCACCAAACAACAACGTTATTTATCGTTACTGTAATCGTGTATCATGCTCGACGTTTCCCGAGAGGAGATCACGGAGGGGTCGCTCCCTCGGGCGTTGGTCGTGCTCGCCGCGCCGCTGGTCGCCCAGAACCTCGTGCAGGTGCTCCAGCAGGTGATCGACACGTTCTGGCTGGGTCGCCTCGGCGAGGACGCGGTCGCGGCCGTCGGGCTCAACTTCCCGATCATCGCCGTGCTCGTCGCGCTCGCGACGGTCGCGCCGTTCGTCGGCACGCAGGTGCTCGTCTCCCAGCGCTACGGCGCGGACGACCCCGTGGGTGCGCGAAGCGCCGCCGTCCACGGAACGGTTCTCTCGATCGTTTTCGGAATCGTCGTCGGCGCGCTCGTCTACCTCCTCGCACCCGGAATCGTCGCCCCCTTCGGCGCGGGACTCACTGTAACAGAGCTCGCGGCGCTCTATCTCGCGATCTACGCGCTCGGGCTTCCCATCATGTCGGCGAGCGACGCGCTGGAGGGTGGGTTCGTCGGCTGGGGGGATACCCGCGCGGCGCTGTACATCAACGTCTTGGCGGTCGCGGTGAACGTCGTCCTCGACCCCTTTTTGATCTTCGGCTGGGGGCCGTTTCCCGCACTGGGCGTCGAGGGCGCGGCGCTGGCGACCGTGATCGGCTACACGCTGGGTTTCCTGCTGGCCGTCGGAATGGCGTTCGGATCCCGCGAGAGCCTGCCGCTGGGACGGCGCGATCTCCGGATCGAACGCGGGGAGTTTCGCGAGCTACTGGATATCGGCGCGCCGTCGGCGGGCCAGCACCTCGCCCAGCAGTCGGTGCGCGTCGTGATCATCGGGATCGTCGCGAGCGTCGGCGGCGCGGCGGGGCTCGCGGCCTACACGGTCGGCGCGCGGATCGCGAGCGTCGCCTTCATCCCCGCGAGCGGCCTCCAGCAGGCCGCCCAGAGCGTGATCGGCCAGAACATCGGGGCGGATAAACCGGAGAGAGCGCGCCGGGCGACGTGGACCGGCGTCGCCATCGCGGGCGGCGCGCTCGCGGTCGTTGGCGCGATCCAGCTCGCGATTCCCGGGCTGCTCACCCGGCTGTTCGTTCCCGATATAACTCCGGAAGGGTTCGCCCTCACGGTCGAGTACCTCGTGATCCTTTCCTACGGGTACTGGGCGATCGGGGCGAGCTACCTCCTGCTGGCGGGCTTCAACGCCGCCCGGCGCACCTGCACGAGCATGATCGCCTCCCTGCTCCAGTACTGGGCGGTCCGCCTGCCGATCGCGGCGGGCGGGGCGCTCCTCTTGGGATTCGGTGTGAGTGCGGTGTTCTGGGCGGTCACGATCTCGAACGTCGTCGCAGCCGTCGGCCTCGCCCTGTACTACCGCCACGAGACCGCGGGCGGGATGATGGAGCGGGCGACCGAGGCGACCGCCGCGGACTAGAAACGCCTTTCTTCGCCCGTTCCCCCTACCCGGTAGATGCAGGTCGCCGAGGCGCTGCCCGAGTTCGCCGACGCCTTCCCGTTCGACTCGTTCAACGAGATGCAACGCGAGGCCCTGCCGGCGCTGATCGAAAGCGACGAGAACGTCGTCGCGAGCGCGCCGACAGCCTCCGGCAAAACGGCGCTCGCGGAGCTGGCGATCTGTCGCACCCTCCGAGAGGGCGGCACGGCGCTGTTTATCGCGCCGATGCGCGCGCTCACCAACGAGAAGGAAGGCGAGTGGGAACGGTTCGAGGAGCTGGGCTACTCGGTGTACGTCGTCACCGGCGAACGGGATCTGAACCCCCGGCGAGCCCGCCGGGCGGACATCCTCGTGATGACTCCCGAGAAGGCCGACTCGGCGACGCGAAAACACGACTCTCGACGGTACGATTTCGTCACCGACGTCGACTGCTGCGTGATCGACGAGGTCCACCTGCTGGATTCCGATCGCCGCGGGTCGGTACTGGAGGTGACGATCTCGCGGCTCCGGCGCCTTTGTTCCCCGAGGATCGTCGCGCTCTCTGCGACGATGCCGAACATCGAGGACGTCGCCGACTGGCTGGATGCGGGCCCCGAGACAACCTTCGCCTTCGGCGAGGAGTACCGCCCCGTCGATCTCCACGCGGACGTGAAGACCTACTCGCACGGCGAGAACTCCTTCGCCGACAAGTACCGCCGGCTCTACCGCGCGCTCGATCTCGCGGAGCCACACGTCCGTGAGGACGGCCAGGCGCTCGTGTTCGTCGCCTCCCGACAGGACACGGTACAGGCCGCGAAGAAAGCCCGCGACGAGATCACGGAACGCGATATCCCGATGGGCGCGCGCGGCGATTACGACTTTCACACCGAAACCCAGCAGCTGGAGAACAACACGCTTCGTCAGTCGGCGCTCGACGGCGTCGGCTTTCACCACGCCGGGCTCTCGAAGAACGATCGGGACCTGATCGAGGAGTGGTTCAAGGAGGGCAAGATACAGCTGCTGTTTTCGACCTCCACCCTGGCGTGGGGCATGAACCTGCCCGCGCGCTGCGTCGTCATCCGCGATACGAAGTACCACGACCCGCTGGAGGGCGAGGTAGACATGAGCCCGCTCGACGTGCTCCAGATGCTCGGGCGTGCGGGCCGGCCCGGCTACGATTCGGTGGGCTACGGCTGGGTGATCTGCGACCGCGCCGAGGCCGACCGGTACCGCCGCCTCCTGCGGGAGGGAAAGGAGATCGAGTCCCGCCTCGCGGAGGACCTCGACGCCCACCTCAACGCCGAGATCGCGATGGGGACGATCCGCGATCTGGAGGACGTAATGGAGTGGATCGAGACGACGTTCTACTACGTGCGCGCGCGCAGCCAGCCCGAGGAATACGGGTTCGAGACGCTCCGCGAGCGCGTGCGCGATACCCTCGACTCGTTGGTCGAGCGGGGCTTCGTCGAGGTGAGCGAGGAGCTCTCGGTTGGGACCACTCCACTGGGGGTGCTCGCCTCGAAGTACTACCTCCGGCTGGGGACGGCGACCCGGTTTCACGAGCTCGCGATCCGCGAGGGGATTTCGGAGGACGCGATCCTGCGGACGGTCGCGCGAGCGAGCGAGTTCGACAGCGTCAGCGCCCGCCAGTCCGAACGCGACGCGATCGACGCGGCGCTGGGTGGACGCGGAAGCGACCTCGATGCGGGCGAGCGCAAGGTGCTCGCGATCCTCCGGGGCGCGATGACCGGTACGACCCCCTCGGAGCTCTCCGGGGACGCGTGGGTGATCCGCCGGAACGCCCTCAGGCTGCTCGCGGCCTTTCAGACCTTCTGTGAGCGGTTTTCCGACGCTCGAACGAGCAACCTCGTCAGCCGGATCGAGGGACGCGTCGAGTACGGCGTGAGCGACGACGCGGTGGGGCTGACCGCGATCTCGGGGGTCGGCCCCGGCCGGGCGAGCAAGCTCGCGAGCGAGGGGATCACCTCGCCGGGCGGCGTGCGCGAGGCGGGCGTCGAGGGACTCGTGGCCGCCGGCCTGACCGAGAGCGTCGCCGAGCGCGTCCTCGAAAACGCCGGCTCGCTTCCCGCCGTCTCGATCGACTGGGGCGAGTTCCCCGAGACGGTCGGTCGGGGCGCAAGGGGGGTGTGTGACGTCGCGGCCGAATCGACCGCGGGCGGCGCCAACGCCGCCGTTCGCGTGACGGTAAACGACGTCGAGATGACCGAAACCGAGACCTTTCTGGGCTCGACGACGGTTCCCGTCGGCGTCTTCGGCGGCGACCACGAGGAACTGACGTACGCCGTCGAGGTGGTCTTTCCCGGCCTCCCGCTCGAACCGATCGCCGAGAGCCGGTCAGTCCGCGTCGGATAGGGCGAGCAGGCGCTCGCGGAGTTCCTCGGGGCCAGAGACGACCTCGTCGGCCGCGGAGTGGTCGTGACCGTCGTTGGTCGGCGTCTCGTAGACGATCGTGTACGCGCCCGCCGCGGCGGCCGACTCGACGCCGTGCTCCGAATCCTCGACGACGACGCAGTCGGCCGGCTCGACGCCCACCTCTGCCGCGGCGTGCTCGTAGATCGCCGGTTCGGGCTTGCCGGGCCCATCGATGTGGTCGGCGCTGACGATCTCGTCGAACCCCTCCAGCTCGAAGCGCTCGGTGACGAGCGCGATCCAGTCGGGCGGCGACGAGGAGACGATCGCCGTCCGTACGCCGCGGTCGTCGAGGTCGGCAAGCAGGTCGCGAAAGCCGGGCATGAGTTCGGCGTGTTCGGTGTAGATCTCCGCTGCGATCTCCTCGAAGCGCTCGACGAACTCCCGGCGGCCCACGCGAGTGGTGTAGTTCGCATCCAGGTACTCGTAGATCTCCTCGTAGTTCATCCCGGTGATCTCGGAGACGGGGACGTCCTCCTCGACGACCGCCGGCAGCAGCTCCGTACGCTCGCGCTCGACCCAGTAGTTCTCCGAGTCGACAATCACGCCGTCCATGTCGAACAGCACACAGTCCATATCCGCCCTGCTCGTCCCTGCGAAATAGTCTTGGCGACCGCCGGCCGGGCCGAGCGGAAACCGAGCGAAGGTTCATATACGGAAGCCGGACCAGCCAGCCCATGCCCGCGCCCGATTCGTTGCAGGTCCTCGCCGGCGAATGTCTCGTCCACGCGGACGAGAGGACCCACCGCGGCGAGGTGGTCGTCCTGCTCAAGCCCGACAACACCGTGCTAGTTCACGACACGGACGGCTACCAGCCCGTCGCGTGGCTCACCCGTGCGGACTCGGTCGCAAGCACCCGAAACGGCGGGTTTTCCGTGACCGCGATCGCCGGCGAGAAGCCGCTCCGCGTCGAGTCAGAAAGCGCCTACGGGTTCGGCGAGTACCCCGGATCGAAGGCGGGGATCCCCATCGGGACGTGTCCCGACTGCGAGCGCGCGCTCGTCCGCGCCGGCGGGGTCGTCTCCTGTCTGGGCTGTGAGAACCGTTTCGGGCTGCCCGACGGCGCGAGCGTCCTCGAGGAACGCTGTGGTTGCGGCCTGCCGCGGATGCGGGTCGCACGGGGCGAGCGCTTCGAACTCTGTATTTCGCGGGAGTGCGAGTCGCTCGATTCGGCGGTCAAAGAACGGTTCGACCGCGAGTGGGACTGTCCGGACTGCGAGGGCGCACTCCGGATCATCCGCCGGGGCGGGCTGCTCGCGGGCTGTGGGAACTACCCCGACTGCGAGGTCGGCTACGTGATCCCCGACGGGATCGTGGTCGGCGAGTGTGGCTGTGGTCTGCCCCGGTTCGAGACGCCCAGAGGCACCCGCTGTCTCGATTCGGCCTGTCCGGGTGATCGGTGAGCCTTTGGGAGCGCTCGCGCAAGACCGGGTATGAACGAACCACGGGGCCGGCTCGAAGCGGGGGTGGTCCGCGTCGCGGGCGACGCCCGCCAGCGCTACTACGATTCGCGGGGATACGGCCGCCCGACCGGGGGCGACGAGATCGAACTCGCCCCCGTCGAGGCGGCCCACCTGCTCTACCGCGGCGACCTCCGGGTCGCGGATCTCGACTTCCCGGCGTTCGTCCAGCGGATCTCCGATCCGACGTTCCTCGTTCGGTATCTCGTCTACGCCGACCTCCGCGGACGTGGATTCTACCTCTCGCCTGCTCGGGAGGGCTGGGTGGTCGATCCGCCGGACGAGGCTGATTTCGTCGTCTACGAACGCGGCTCCGGACCGTGGGACGACGATCGCCTCTACGAGCTTCGAGTGGCCGGCGAGCGCGAACCGATCGCCCTGAACGAGCTTCGAGGAGCGCTCGCGGTCGTCGACGAGGAGAGCGAGGTGACCTACTTCGAGGCCGACCGGCCCGAGATCGAGGGCTCCTCGGCGGGCTTTGACGGCTCGATCGCGGTGGATCTGCTCGCGGATCGGGCGGTCGTCTGGGACCCGCCCGAAGGACTGTTTTCGGAGGCGTTTTACGGGCAGCCGCTTGCCGGACGCGACGGCGACGGCGGCCCGATTCAGCTCTCGCTCCTCGAGGCGGCGTACCTCGATCGCCGAGGCGGTCTCTCTGCCGACGGCGCTCCGCTCGATCGCGGACGGGCCGTTGAGGGCGAGCGGTTCGACCGCCGGCTCGCGGCGTACGCCGCGCTCCGCGAACGCGGCGTCGTCCCGAAGACCGGCT
>JAWARX010000024.1:0-14065 GCA_038893155.1 Halalkalicoccus sp. | reverse complement strand
CCCTCGATGAGCTCGCGCTCGATCTCGAACCGGAGGACGATGTGCATGTGGTAGGTCAGCTCGTCCGCCTCGACCCGGATGAGGTTGTCGTCGTAAACCTGGTTTGCGGCCTCGTAGGCCTCCTCGACGCCCGCATCGACCTGCGGGAAGCGCTTCCGTACCTGCGGGAGGAACAGCTCCCAGAACGCCCGCGACCTGCCGACATGATTCTCCCAGAGCCTCGATTGGGATTCGTGGACGGTCAGATCCCGCGAGTCGCCGAGCGGGGTCCCGTAGTGTTCGTCGGGCAGTCCCAATGTGTAGCTCGCGTGGCCGAACTCGTGGATCGTGCTCGTCAGCCCCCCCAAGAGGTCCGTCTCGTCGAAGCGAGTCGTGACCCGGGCGTCGAACTGCGTGCCCGTCGAGAAGGGGTGTGGTGCGGTGTCCAGACGCCCGCGATTCCAGTCGTACCCGAGCGTATCCAGCGCGTCACGCGCGAGCTCCTCCTGCGTGGCGGGGTCGAACTCGCCCGAGAAGGCGTCGGTCGCGAGCTCCGCCTCGGAGTCGGCGACCGCGTCGACCAGCGGGACGAGCTCCTCGCGCAGTCGGGTCAGCATCTCCTCCGCCGTCTCTAGCTCGATGTACGGCTCGTAATCCGCGAACAACACCGCGTACGGGTCGGAATCGGGGTCGATGTGGTTGGCGTACTCCTTTTTGAGTTCGATCAGTTCCTCCAGTACGGGGGCGAAGATCGAGAAGTCGTCCTCGGCTTTCGCCTCCTTCCACTGAGGCAGGGCTTCGGAGGTGGTCCGCGAGATCTCCTCGACGAGTTCGGTGGGGACGCGGGTCTTTCGCTCGTACCGACGGCGGATCTCCCGGACCATCGCCTTCCGTTCGGGATCGAGGTCTTCGGACTCGAGTTCGTCCAGATACTCGCCCATCTCCTCGTCGGTGAACTCCTCGTGGATCACCGCCGAGAGGGTGGAAAGCTGCTGGGACCGGGCTTCGATCCCCTCGTCGGGCATCTTCACCTCCTGGTCCCACCGGAGGACGCCCGCTCCGGCTCCGAGGTTCTCGATGCGCCGGACCTTTTCGGTGAACTGCTCGTAGGTATCGTCCGCCGTAGACTGCGCCATACCTTCGATTCGAAACGGTTCCTCATGAACCTCCTGATCGCGGCCAGCGGCGCGATCAGCCGACGATCGCCGGACTACCGTCCGCGTCGTCCTCGCTACCGCTCTCGGCGTCTTCGTCTTCGTCCTCGGCCTCCTCGCCGTTCTCGGTGTCTTCGTCTCCGTTCTCGCCGTCGGTGTCCTCCTCGCTTTCGTCGTCGGCTTGGTCGTCGTCGGCGTCACCGGCGTTCGGGTCGTCGTCTCCGACAGTCTCGGCCTGTCCGTCGTCGGCGTCATCGCTCTCGCTACTGGCTTCGTCTACAGCGTCGTCACCGTCATCCGCATCGTCGTCGCTTGCTTCCTCGGCGTCCTCTGTCGGTGGCGCGGCGTCCCCGTTCTCGCCGTTACTTCCTTCCCCGCCTGCACCGTCCTCGCCGCTCTGGCTATCGCTCACGCCGCCGTCGTCATTTCCCGAATCGTTCCCCGCCTCTCCGTCGCCCGCCCCGTTCTCGTCGGCCTCGCCGCCATTCTCATCGCCTCCGTTCGCACCATCGTCCTCGCTTGTCCCGCTTTCGTCACCGTTTCCGTCGTTCTCGTCCTCATTCACCGGCTCCCCATTGGGGTCATCGCCGTTGTCATTTCCCTCGCCGCCCTCCGCGCCATCGTCCGGCGGGTCTTCGTCCGCTTCGTTCGTGTCGTCAGCGTCCTCGTTTTCGTCGTCGCCGTTCTGATCGTCGTTCTCGCCTTCCTCGTTCTCGCCGTTGTCATCTCCGTCGTCGGCGTCCTGCTCTTCTTCATCTTCCGCCTCCTCTCCCTCTTCGGGGTCTTCTTCGGCCTCGTCTTCCTCCTCGACGTCCTCCTCTTCATCTTCGGCCGGTGTCTCGTCCGGCGGGTCCTCCGGCGGACCCTCGCCCGGATCGTCGTCCTCGTCGGCCGGCGGCGCATCGTCCGTCTCGTCGGCATCGCCGTCGTCGCCTTCATCGTCGGCTGGCGGTGCGTCGTCCGCGGGTTCCTCCTCCGCATCGTCGCCGTCACCGGCCTCGTCGCCGTCGTCGGCCTCCTCGCCGTCGTCATCGCCGCCGAAGATCGGACCGTCGTCACCCTCTCCCGTGTCGTCTTCCGGTGGTGCCTCGTCGTCGGTGTCAGCTGCCTCGTCTTCGTCCGCAGCCTCCTCCTCATCGTCCGCGTCGGCCTCCTCGCCGTCATCCTCGGCTGGCGCTTCGTCGGGCGGATCGTCCTCGTCTACCTCGGTTTCCTCGGTGTCATCGGCCTCCGCCGGCTCGTCGCTCTCCTCTTCGCCCTCGCCTTCGGCCGGTTGTTCCTCGTCGTCGCCGAGACCCGGCGCGTCACCCTCGCCGTCGGGGTTGTCGGTGCCAGAGGGGCCGAAATCGAGCGCCGGCAGCCCGACGGTCACGATCAACCCGATCGCGAACAGCGCGATACCGGCGATCAGCAGGATCTGCTGTGGGCGGCGCGATCCGGCTTCGCCGCCGCTACCGTCGGTATCGGTATCCCCGCTGTCCGTCCGCGGTCTGGGTCTCGGTGGTCCGGAAGACTGAGAGCGGCTCACGTCACCCCCCGGTTGCGCGCCCACGGTCAAAGACCTGTGCTTTCGTCGCCGCCCGTATGTTTCCGACGAGCTTACACGAACCGGGCCGCCCCGCAGTACAGTCGGTAACACCGGTCCAGAACCGCGAGCGAAACGCTCTCGTCTTCGGTGTGTGCCTCCCCTGGCTCGGAGGCCCCACAGACCACGCAGGCGGTGCCCGCCTCGGCGAGCCACCCCGCGTCCGTCGCGTGCGGTTTCGCGACGAGTTCGGGCTCCCCCGACTGGACCTCGCGGGCGGCGTCGAGCACACTACGGGCGAACGCCTCGCCCGAACACGCCATCGGCGGGAGATCCTGGTCGATCGTCCACTCGACGCCCTCGATCCCCCGCACGTCTTCGATCGGGGCGCGCTCGCCGGGAACGGTGCGCTCGTCGACGGTCACCGCACACCGGTCGGGGATCACGTTCATCGCCGACCCGCCCTCGATCTCTGTGACGGCGACCGATCCCGAGAGGCGATTTCCGAGCACGGTGGTTTCGGGCGCGTCGAGGGATCTGACGATATCGACCGCCTCACAGGCCCGGTAGATCGCGTTCTCGCCCGATTCGGGCTCGCTCGCGTGGCTCGCCGTTCCGCGGGCGGTGATCGTACTTCCCCGCCGGCCCTTGTGAGCGACCACAACGTCGGTCACACCTGGTTTCGAGTAGTTCGTCGAGCCCTCACAGACGATCGCGTACTCGGGGACGAACCCCTCCTCGATCGCGAAGCGCGCGCCGGTTCCTCCGCTTTCCTCGCCGACGAAGCTCGCGAAGACGAGCTCGCCCGCCGGTTCCGCATCACAAAGGGCGCACATCGCCGCGGCGACCGCTCCCTTCATGTCCGCGCTACCCCGCCCGTAGAGCCGTCCGTCGCGCTCGGAAACGACGTACTCGCCGCCCTCGATCTGTTTTTCGGCGGGCGGGACCACGTCGTGGTGTCCCACGAGCGCGAGCGTCGGGCCGTCCTTCGATCCCTTCCGGGCGAACACGTTCCCGACTTCGTCGCGGGTCACCGCGGCGTCGGTCTCCTCGCGCAGCCACTGCTCGATGAAATCGCCCGCCCTCGTTTCGTCCTCGTGGCTCGGGATCGCAACGAGCTCGCGGGCCAGTTCGGTCACGTCGTCCATACGCCCCCGCCGCCCGCCGGGGGTATAAGTGGTCACGAAACGCTATCCCGCCGGCGTGCCTTACGGCCGCTATGGACGGGGAACGTCGGGAGGTCGAGATCACGGATTGGGATGCGGTGCTCGCCGAGATGGAGCGCTTCTGTGCCGAGGACCACCTGCACGCCGAGAACGATCTGGCCTGCTGTTCGGCCGGGAGCGCCACGATCGAGATCCACGCAAGCGGGCGGCTCTCGGGGAGCATGCCGCTTCACGAGTTCGACGGCCGGGTCGATCTCCTCACGTTCGATCACGAGGCCGGGACGATCACCGCCGAAAGCGGCGAGGTGAGCTACACGTTCCGGCGACCCGCTCGCAGCGACGACGCATGACCCTCGACGGATGAAATACCCTTATCAACGCCGCGGCTATTAGGACCGGTATGAAGATTCTCCCGGACACGAGCGTCGTCATCGACGGGCGCGTCTCCGCGCGGGTCCGCGACGGCGAGTTTGCGGACGTGACCGTGCTCGTCCCCGAGGCGGTCGTCGGCGAGCTCGAACACCAGGCAAACGAGGGCATCGACAGCGGGTGGAACGGTTTGGAGGAGCTCAAAGCCCTCGCCGAACTCGCCGATAGCGGCGAGATCGAACTGGCGTACGTCGGCCGCAGGCCCGACGCGATCGAGAAGGGCCAGGCCGCGGAAGGTGCGATCGACGCGCTGATCCGGGATCTGGCCGCCGAACACGAGGCGACGTTCGTCACGAGCGACATCGTCCAGAGCGAAGTGGCGGAGGCGAAGGGGCTCGACGTCGAGTACATCTCGCCCGAAATCGAGGAGGTCGGCACCCTCGACGTCGAAGGGTACTTCGACGAGAAGACGATGAGCGTCCACCTCAAGGCGGGCGTTCCCCCGATGGCAAAGCGCGGGGACGTCGGCGAGATGCGCTTCGAGCGGATCGACGAGGTGGCCCAGACCGAAAGCGAGATCGAGGAGATCGCCCGCGAGATCGAAAACGCCGCGAAACAATCGAGCGAGGGGTTCATCGAGCTCTCGGAGCCGGGCATGAAGATCGTCCAGTTTCGCGACTACCGGATCGCGATCGCCCGGCCGCCCTTCGCGGACGCGATAGAGATTACGGCTGTTCGCCCGCTCGTCAAGACCGATCTCGACGACTACGAGTCGGCAGACGAGCTGCGCGAGCGCATGCTCGAACGCCAGCGCGGGATCCTGATCTCGGGCTCGCCCGGCGCGGGCAAATCCACGTTCGCCCAGGCCGTGGCCGGATTCCTCAACGACTCGGGCTACTCGGTGAAGACGATGGAGAAACCCCGGGACCTGCAGGTCGGCCCCGAGATCACCCAGTACACCGCTCTGGCGGGCTCGATGGCCAAAACCGCCGACTCGCTGCTGATGGTCCGGCCGGACTACACCATCTACGACGAGGTCCGGAAGACGAGCGACTTCGAGGTGTTCGCGGACATGCGGCTGGCGGGCGTGGGCATGATCGGCGTCGTCCACGCGACCCGCGCGATCGACGCCCTCCAGCGGCTGGTGGGACGGGTCGAACTCGGCATGATCCCGGAGGTCGTCGACACGGTGGTGTATATCGAGGCCGGGCAGGTCCACACCGTCTACGACGTGACCACGGAGGTGAAGGTCCCCGCCGGCCTCACCGAAGAGGACCTCGCGCGCCCGGTCATCGTCATCCGGGACTTCGAGACGGGCACGCCGGCCTACGAGATCTACACGTTCAACCGGCAGGTCGTGACCGTCCCGCTCGACGAGGCCGAAGAAAAAGAGGGTGGCGTCGACCGGATCGCCCGCCAGGAGATCGAACGCGAGATCCGCTCGATCGCGCGGGGCTACGTCGACGTCGAACTGCAGGGATCGAACCGCGCGATCGTCTACGTCGAGGACGACGACATCTCGAGCGTGATCGGCAAGGGTGGCGGGCGGATCACCGACGTCGAAAACAGGTTAGGAATCGACGTCGACGTGCGGCCCCACGACGAGAACCCGACTCCGGGCGGGTCGGGCGGCTCCGGCGGGGCGACGGGGCGGGAACGCGGACAGGTCGTCACCCCCGAGATCACCTCCCGACACATCCGGCTCACCGTCGACGGCGCCGAGACGGGCCAGACCGTCGAGGTGAAAGCCGGCGAGGAGTACCTCTTCACCGCGACGGTCGGACGGGGCGGCGACATTCAGGTGTCCCGCGGCAGCGCGATCGCAGAGGAGCTAGAGCGGGCGATCGACAGGAGCGAGCAGATCTCCGTGGTCGGTGCCTGAACGGACGGTACGCGGTCGAGGGGACCTCCCGCCGCAACCACTACAGTATTACGGGGCGTATTACCGCGTATGAGCGAAGCGACCCGCATCACCGAGAAGGGACAGGCGACGATCCTGCACGAACTCCGGGAGAAGTACGACCTCGAACCCGGCGACGAGGTCGTGTGGATGGACGGGGAAGAGGGCATCCTCGTGAAGAAACGCAGCCGAACTGACGCCCGCGGGCTGTTGCTTCCCGAGGACGTTTCCGAGGCCGAACGCGAGGAAATCGGTCGGGAGTTCGAAGCCCGCCTCCGCAAAAAGCGGGAAACCGAGTGGAACGCGGGCGTCGAGCGCTGATGGATCGCTATACAGTCGACGCGGTCGCGGCGCTCCGCTATCTCGTCGACGCGCTCGGCCCTCGCGCCGACGAACTGTTCGGCCGGGCCGAGGCCGGGAGCGTGCTGTTGCAGATCCCGTCGATCGCGCTGGCCGAAACGCTCTCCATCGTCGCTTCGACGAGCGAGATCAGGGGTCGCCCGCTACAGTACGACCCTGTCGACGCGCGTGAGAAACTGGTGACCACCGGGCCGCTGACTGTCGTCGAGTTCGCCAACGCCGACTTCCCGGCGTATCTCGACGTGCTCTCCGAACTGACGATCCGCGATGCGATGATCGTCGCGAGTCACGAACCCGAAACACCGACGGCGTCGTCACGACCGACGGAGCGATGAGTGAACTCGGCGTCTCGACCGTCTGGGACTAAGAATCACTCCGCACAGCAGGCTTCGTCGGGGCCGCCGTCGGCGACGACCGCCTGTTCGTCGAGCGTATAGAGGTTCTGTCGGGCGTCCGCGAAGTAGATGTCCTCCTCGACGACCTCGATGTTCTGGAGGCGTTCGAGGGCGTATCGGACCGTCCGGGCCGAGAGCATCGACTCGTTGACGATCTGCTTCTGGGTGAGCGAGCCGTTGTATTCGAGAACTTTGAAGACGAGTTTGGCGCTCGGAGGGAGATCTTCGACGGTGTCCGCGTCAGTTCCAGCCATCATTACGATTCGAAACGCGCCACGAGTATAAAGGTTGAGCATCCGTCTCACACCGCATACCGTCGTCCGTCGACGCGGTCGCTCGCACCGTCTACGGATTCGCTCGAATAGCGACGACCCACGGTACAAACGAACGGTTTTTGGGGGCCGATAGCCGACTCACGTGTATGGCAACCGAAGCGGTCGAGCAACGCGCGGCTCACGTGCGGGCGGTGACGGTCACCGCGGTGGCCTCGCTCGCGGGCATCGGCGCGGGGGTCGCCTCCGGCGCGCTCGCCAGCGACGCTGGCGATCCGATCGCACTCGCGGTACTGGGTGCGCTCGTCCTGGTACAGTTTCCCCTCCTCAAGGCGACGGGGATCGTCGAGGAGTTCTCGGGCAAGGACAAGGTCTTCGTCGTCTTCATGACGTTCTGTCTCTGGTTCGTTACGTGGGGCATCCTGCTGACGACCGGGGCGTCGATCTGAGATGGCCGACGACAGCATCGCCGTCGTCGACCTCGATCGCTGCCAACCGGACCGCTGTAGCTACGAGTGTGCGAACTACTGTCCGCCCAACAGGACCGGAAAGGAGTGTATCACCCAGCGGGGCGAGGACGCAGAGGAGGGCGGACCCGACCAGATCCGAATCAGCGAGGAGATCTGTCTGGGCGAGACCTGCGGCATCTGCGTCGAGAAGTGCCCGTTCGACGCCATCGAGATCATCAACCTGCCCCAGGAACTGCAGGACGATCCCGTCCACAGGTACGGCGAGAACGCCTTCTCGCTGTACGGCCTGCCGATCCCGATCGAGGGGCAGGTCACCGGTATCTTGGGTCCAAACGGGATCGGGAAATCCACCGCAGTCAAGATCCTCGCGGGCGAACTCACGCCGAACCTCGGCCGGCACGAACAGCCGCCGGGCTGGGACGCCGTGCTGGACGCCTACCGGGGGACCGAGCTCCAGGACTACATCCGCGAGGTGCGCGACGGCGAGGTCAGCGTCGCGCGAAAGCCCCAGTACGTCGACCAGATTCCAAAGCGGTTCGACGGCAACACCCGCGAGCTACTGGAACACACCGACGAACGGGGCGCGCTCGACGACCTCGTAGAGCGCCTGTCGATCTCGCCCGTGATGGATCAGGGCATCGACGAGCTCTCGGGGGGCGAACTCCAGCGGGTAGCGATCGCGGCGTGTCTGGCGCGGGACGCGGATTTCTACTTCCTCGACGAGATCACCCCCTACCTGGACATCGGCCAGCGCGTGACCGTCGCGCGCATCGTCCGCGAGCTCGCCGCGGAGGGCGACCGCTCGATGCTGGTGGTCGAACACGACCTCGCGGTGCTCGACCTGCTCTGTGACAACCTCCACGTCGCCTACGGTGAGCCCGGCGCGTACGGCGTGATCACCTCGCCCAAATCGGTCAGGAACGGGATCAACGAGTACCTCGGCGGCTATCTCGACAACGAAAATATGAGAATTCGCCCCGAGGCCATCGAGTTCGAACAGCACGCGCCCCGAACCGTGAGTCGGGCGGACCCGCTGGTCGAGTACCCCGCGATGAGCAAATCCTACGGCACCGGGGCGTTCTCGCTCGAAGTCGAGGCCGGAGCGATTCGCGAGGAGGAGGTCCTGGGGATCGTCGGACCGAACGGGATCGGGAAATCGACGTTCGCGAAGCTGGTTGCGGGCAAACTCGCCCCGGACGAGGGCGAGTTCGAGACCGATCTTCGGGTGGCGTACAAACCCCAGTACATCGAGATGGACCAGCCCATGCGCGTCGACGTGTTCCTCTCCTCGATCACCGACGACTTCGGCTCCTCCCATTGGAACACCGAGATCGCGAAACCGCTCCAGCTCTCGCGGATCATGGAACAGAACGTAGAGGACCTCTCGGGCGGCGAGCGCCAGCGCGTCGCCATCGCCGCGTGTCTCTCGAAGGACGCGGATCTGTTCTTGCTCGACGAGCCCTCCGCCCACCTCGACGTCGAACAGCGGGTGCTCGCGACGCGGGCGATCCGCCGGTACGCAGAAACGCAGGACGCGACGGTGATGGTGGTCGATCACGACATCTACATGATGGACCTGCTGGCCGACCGACTGCTGGTCTTCGAGGGCGAGCCCGCTCATCGAGGGCATGCGAGCCAGCCACAGGGGATGCGCGAGGGGATGAACGACTTTCTCGCGAACCTCGACGTGACCTTCCGGCGGGACGAGCGGACCGGGAGGCCACGAATCAACAAGCCCGACAGCCAGCTCGACCGCCAGCAGAAAAAACAGGGCGAGTACTACTACGCGCCGTAGCGGCGTCCGTTCGTTATCGTGCAGGTCGTCCGGTCGACGGCGGCGCTCATCGCTCCTGTTCTGGCGTGGTAAACGGGATCGTTGCGGCCGTGAGCTTCGTGATGGTCACCGTACGGAAGATGTACGAACAGAGGACCGAAAGCGACACTACCCCGACCGTGAGCGAAGCCGGGAGGAGCAGGTTCAGATGCGGGATCAGCCCCGGCGCGCTCGTGGGGACCGTGAGCGCGAGAAGGCTTTCGATCGAGACCGCCATCGCGGGAAAACCGGCGTACAGCAGGGTCCGTGAAAGGGCGGAGAGCTCCTGCTGGAAGTAGATCGTCTTGAAGTACTGCCGAGCGACATCGATCTCCTGGAGGCGGTCGATGAGTTCCGCGATCGAGCCCCGGGTCGCCTCGGTCAGGAACCGGAGGAACCCGAGGGGCTGGACCGGCGCGACGGCACCGTCCGCCGCTTCAACGTCCCGGCGGTACTCGATGACATCCTCGATCTGCGCCCGCAGCTCGCCGGTGTCTTCTCGGGGACGATATCGACCGCCTCGGACTGCTGGGTCTGATCGGACTCGTGGGACGACGAGCGCGCTCGTGACCGTCGGGGTTCTTTCCCGATGACGCTGTCGCTGTTCGGGTCGCCGATAGCCGCCTGATAACTTATCGAGAAAGATCAGAAAAAGTCTGAAATCCCAACAAAACAGTTACGAAATCCATTTCAACGTTCTTCGCTTGCATCCCGTATGGATGCTCTTATCGTTCTTTTCGTCGGTGTTGCGGCGTCGATCTTCGTGGGGTTCAACATCGGTGGTTCGTCGACCGGAATCGCGTGGGGGCCGGCCGTCGGTGCGAACCTCGTAAAGAAGACGACTGCGGCGGCGGCGATGACGTTTTTCGTCTTTCTGGGGGGATGGACCGTCGGGCGGAACGTGATGGACACGCTCGCGGGCGACATCATCACGATCCCGATCACGCTCGAAGCGGGCGTCGGCGTGCTGTTTTTCATCGGGTTGGGGATCCTCATCGCGAACGTCTTCGGGGTCCCGGTTCCGACCTCGATGACGACCGTCGGCTCGATCGCGGGGTTGGGTCTCGCGACCGGGACGCTCAACTGGGCGACGATGGGTCGGATCGTCTCGTGGTGGATCGTCACGCCGGTCATCGGCTTCTGGGTCGGTGCCGTCATCGGCCGGTATCTGTATCCCCACCTCGACCGACGGTTTCGGATCGTCTCCTCGGAGGGCGCGTTGCTCGTCCTCGACCGAAACGGGCGGTTCCCGAAACCCGCTCTCGGCCCCAACACCACGTACCAGGAGCTGTTCGGCACGATCCTCGTCCTCGCCGTCGCCTGTTACATGGCCTTCAGCGCCGGCGCGTCGAACGTCCCGAACGCGGTCGCGCCGCTCGTGAGCGACGGGGCGCTCGAAGCGAACCCCGCGATCCTCATCGCGACGCTCGCGATCGGGCTCGGGGGCTTTACGATCGCGCGCCGGACGATGGAGTCGGTCGGCGGCGAGCTGTCGGATATTCGACTGCTCTCGGCCGTCATCGTCATGCTCACGGCCGCCTCGATCACGACCTTCCTCTCGTATATCGGCATTCCGATCAGCCTGGTGATGGCGACGGTTATGACGATCGTCGGCCTGGGCTGGGGGCGGGCGACCCGGTCGGTCGCCGGTCGAGACGTCCTCCGAGGTGAGATCGAAACCGAGGCGTCGATGGGTGCGCTCACGGTCGAGACGCCCGAGGACTTCGCGCCGATCGGCGAGGAGGAACCCCAGGAGGTGCTCGACGCCGGCGACCTCTTCGACGCTCGGGCGGTCGCGAAGTACGTCGCGATGTGGATCATCGGCCCGAGCGTCTCGCTCGGGCTCTCGTATACGTTTTTCGCGGTGTTTCTGTTCGCGGGATAGTTTTCCCGGACGCGCTTATCGTCGTGGAGGTCGTCTCTCGTGACATGATCACACGCGTCCTCGTTCCGATGGGTGGCTCGGAGATGGCCGAACGAGCGCTCGAATTCGCCGTCGATGCCTATCCGGACGCCAAAATAACGGTTCTGACGGTCGTCGGCATCCCGAGTGGGCTCATGGGCGAGGCCGCCGGGCTGGCGCTCGCCGAGGACCTCCCAGAGGCGGCCGAGGAACGCGCGAAACCGGTCCTCGACCGCGCACGCGAGATCGCGGCCGATCACGACCGCGAGATCGACACCGCCGTCGCGCTGGGGACGCCCTCGAAAGCGATCGTCGAGCGAGCCGAGGGGTTCGACGCCGTCGTGATCGGGAGCCACGGCCGAAGCCTCTCCGCCCGGATCCTGATCGGGAACACCGCAGAAACCGTCGCCCGCCGCTCGCCCGTTCCCGTGACGGTCGTGCGCTGATCCGCCTCCGTCCGAACGCTTACGTCCCCGCCCGTCACACGCCCGGTATGTCCGTTCTCGACGCGTTCGACTGCTCGGACGAAATCGCCGTCGTCACCGGCGCGAGCCGCGGCATCGGGCGGGCGACCGCCCTCGCGCTCGCGGAGGCGGGCGCGGACGTCGTTCCCGCCGCGCGCTCGGAAGGGTCGCTCGAAACCGTCGTCGGCGAGATCGAACGTCGGGGCAGCGATTCGTTCGTTCAGCCGACGGACGTGACCGAGGAGAGCGCGGTTCGAGAGCTGTTCGAGCGGGTTGACACGGAGCTGGGCTCGCCTACCGTCCTCGTGAACAACGCCGGGATCAACCCCGACGACGCGCTCGGCACGCCCGAAGCCGTCGGGATGGACGGCTACGACCGGACGCTCGACGTGAACCTCAGGGGTGCGTTCCTGTGTTCGAAAGTCGCCGGCGAGAACTCGGTGAGGTCGGTCGTCAACGTCGCGAGCGTCGGCGGGGTCGTGGGGTTGCCGCGCCAGCATCCCTACGTCGCCTCGAAGCACGGGCTGGTCGGGCTCACGAAGAGCATGGCGCTCGACTGGGCACCGGACGTGCGAGTCAACGCTGTCGCGCCGGGCTACGTCGCGACCGACCTCACGAAGGAAGCGATGGAAAACGAGGGGCTCAAAGAGTCGCTGCTCTCGCGAACCCCTCTGGAGCGGTTCGCCGAACCGGGGGAGATCGCCGCCCCGATCGTGTTCCTCGCGAGCGACGCCGGCTCGTACGTCACCGGCGCGTGTCTGGGCGTGGACGGCGGGTGGACCGCGCGGTAGGTCAGTCCCCGGATCCGGCCTCGTCGGGAGCTCTTTCGTCGCCGTCCGTGCCCTCGCCCTCGATCCCCCCGTCGGTTTCGGGCGCGTCGTCGGATCCGTCCGGTTCGCCGTCGTCTCGCGCTTCCGGATCGTACTCCTCGTCGCCGTAGAGGACCTGCGTTCCGGTCGCGACCGGACGCAGCAGGTACCGATCGCCGCGCCCGAGGCGAACCGGGGCGAAGTCCGCGACGAATCGGGTCACCTCCCCGGCGCGGATCTCGAAGGACTGCTGGAACTGTAGGGGGGCGTTTCCGGGCGTCTCGACGGCCGCCTCGTCGCCGCCTTCGAGCGTGCCTTCGACCCCGCTCACGTCGAGCTGGAGGAAGCGGTACTCGCCGGCGGTCAGCTCCGTCTCGTCGATCAGCTGGGTGTTCGCCCCCTGAAGCTGGACCAGATCCGCCTCCTGTGGTTCGTCGAACTCGACGTAGTATCGCCCCTCGCCCTCGTCGGGTGCGTCCTCGTCTCCTTCGCCCTCTTCGTCCTCGCCGTCCTCCCCTTCGTCGCCATCGTTGGAATCGTCGCCCTCCTCCGGTTCGTCCTCTTCGTCCTCCTCGCTCGACGCATTCGTCTGGGCGTCACCCTCCGGCTCTTCCGGTTCGTTCTCTTCGATTTCGTCCGACTCGACACCTTCGTCGCCGGCGATCGACGGCTTGACCCAGATTCCCTCGATGGTGACGACGCAGGACTCGAAGTCGTCGATGTCGACCGGCTGGTCGGTCACGCTCGTCGAGAGGGTTCCGGTGGCCGCGTCGCCTGGCTCCCCGTCGCTTCCGTTAGCTTCGTCGGTTTCCTCGCTCGGTTCGTCGGAGCCGGTGGCCGAACAGCCGGCCAGCAGGCCGCCGACCACCGTCGCGCCCGTCGTTTCGATGTACCGCCTTCGTTTCATGAATATCACATAAATTCCTAGAAACAAAAGTGTTGTTGCTCGGATGTGTTCGGCGAGAGGAAGGTGGCGATCGTCAGATCCGAGTTCGTTCCGTCGGGGGCCTCAGAAAACGCGGCGCTGACAGCTGCCACAGAGCGTCTGTTCTTTGATGTCGACCTCGCGCACCGTCGGCGAGAAGTTCATCACACAGCGGTTGTTGTCACAGTGTTCGAGTCCGAGGGTGTGGCCGATCTCGTGGACGACTTCTTTCCTGACCCGATCGCCGAAGATCTCGCTCGCGCTCTTTTCGGAAAATCCGCCGTCGCTGGAGGTCTGGAGACGATAGGTCGAGATCACGCTGCCGTTGCCGTCGAGGTAAGCGAGTCCGAAGACGTAGTTTCGTCGCCGGTAAAAGAGGTCCTTCGCGGTGATCGCGATGTTCTTCTCGCCGTTCCCGACCCGGCCCGCGAGTTCTATGAACTCCTCGGCGCGGTGCTGGTTTCGCTTCTCGTCGTACGCGCCGGCGGGGATCGACTGCTCGTCGTGGACGGTCACCTCACAGTCGTACACCGACCGCAGTCCCGACGAGGCCTCCCGTTT
>JAWARX010000023.1:0-14165 GCA_038893155.1 Halalkalicoccus sp. | reverse complement strand
GTCGACCCGGTCGGTGTACGTGCCGGTGACGTCGACCACGTCGAAGTGGGCGATCTGGACGTCCTCGTCGGTGCGTTCTCCCGAGAGGGTCTCTCCACCGAGAATTTCGGTGCGCCCGCCGTCCTGTGCGCTGCCGGCGTCCTGGAGCACCGCGGTCGCGTCGGCGAGTGCCGCCTTCGGGCTGGCGGCGGTCCCGATCCCCATGCTGATCGAGACCGGGTACCGGTTTCCGATCGACTCCTGGATCAGGGCGTGGTCCGCCCGGTCGAGGCCGTTCGTGACCGCGATCATGTTGTCGAATCGCGTGAAGAAGACGTAGCCACCCTCCCGACCGACCGACTGACAGAGGTCGGCGTACAGCCGCGACTGGAGCGTCTGAAGATCGACCTCCCGGCGGGGCTGTGGGGTGACCGTCCACGGCCCGTAGTTGTCGATCTGGGCCAGCGTGATCTGTGTAGTCGTCACGGTGACAGTAGTTGGGGCCATATCCTTATCCCGTTTTGGAAATGCCCGCTGGCCGCCACCGTTCGGGCACGAATCCGAGGAGACGTTCGCGAAGCGGCTTCAGAACGGGGTTCGCACCGACACACAGATACGCCGGAACTGGCTGGTACGCGACACCCCGTCGGAGCCGAAGCGCCGCCGCTACCGCCCGGTGGTTGCCGTCGGCGACCCGCCACGGCACCGCGCCCCGTCTCGTCGAGAGCACGAGCGGCTCTTCGGGGATCCCCTCGCGGGCGAGGCGCTCGATCGCCGCCACGTCGATCCGGGTCTCACGAGCCAGGTCGTCGGTATCCGCCCGATCGATCCGGCGGGCGCAGTCCCGGACGCGTTCGCTCGCCGCGAGCGCCCGCCACCCCAGCCGTTCTGGCCCGGGGACGACGCGAAGCCGGTCGAACCGCTCGCGCGAGAGGGACAGTCGGTAACACGTCACCGGAGCGTCGCGCCAGAAGAAAGCGGCCGCGCCGGGTTTCGCCCGCAAGAGCGCGTCGAGCGCGTCGTCCTCGGAGAGCGCCGCGATGTCCTCGGTCGTGGGGTTTCCGCCAGCCTTCTCGCGCTCGCGGGCGAGCCAATCACGGATCACCTCCCCGCGGGAAACGCGGGTTCGTCGTCCCGAAGGCGCTCGGTTCGGGCGGTTCATCAATGGCACTTGAGTTCGACCCGCCGACCGTCGGGGTCGCGGACGTAGGCCGCCCAGTCCCGGCCGTAGGCTCCGAGGCGCTCGCGCGGTTCGCCCTCCTCGACCGTGACGCCCGCTTCGCGGAGTTCGCCGAGAACTCCCTCGATCGCCTCGCGGGTGTCGGTGTCGTCGGAGCGAATCAGCAGGCAGACGTGCTCGCCGTCGACGTCGAACGGCTCGTCGGTGGGCACCAGATGAAGGTGGCGACCCCCGGCGACGCAGGCGACGAAGGGGAGGTCGCCGTTTTCGTACTTCTCTCGGTCGCGGACCGCCAGTCCGAGCAGGTCGTGGTAGAACGACAGCGACCGTTCGACGTCGCCGACGCGGATCGCCACGTGGTCGAGGTCGGTGATCTCGATCATGCGAACGACAAGGACGCGAGGCGCAAAGCTTCGGGGGAGGGTTTATGTGACGTACACGCCTTTCGGTTGACATGCCGAGACGGGAGCCGGGGCGAGTCTGATGAGGGGCCAGGAGCCGATCGAGCGGTATCTTCGCGAGCACGAACGGGCGTTTCGCCGGCTCACCGAGAACGCCACCGAAGTGTTCTGGGCTCGGGATCCCGACAGAGAGGGGACCGTCTACGTGAACCGGGCGTTCGAGGCGGTGTGGGGGCGACCGCGCGAACAGCTGTACGCCGAGCCCGACGTGCTGATCGCGTCGATCCATCCCGAGGACAGAGGGCGCGTCCGGCGGGCGATGGAGCGGAAGGTCGAGGTGGGGGAGTTCGAGGAGACCTACCGGATCGTCCGTCCGGACGGCGATCTCCGCTGGATTCACGACCGAGGGTTTCCCGTCTACGATTCCACCGGCGATCTCGACAACGTCGTCGGGATCGCCGCCGACGTCACCGACCGCGTCGAGAGCGAACGCGAGCTTCGACGCCAGCGTGAGCGCACCGAGCGGCTGCTCGACACCGTGCCGGTGACGCTCCTCGTGCTGGACGGAGAACGGACGATCACCTTCGGCAATCAGCGCGCGGCGGAGGTCATCGGCGCGGAGGAGATCGCCGGCACGCCGCTGGAAGAGTGCCCATGGGAGCTGCTCTGGGAGGACGAGCCGGCACCGATGGGAAAGCGACCGTTCGATATCGTCAGGGAGCGTGGCGAGCCGGTCTACGACATGCTGTACCGCGCGCGGGTCGGCGGGGAGATCCGCTGGCTCAGCATCAACGGCGCGCCGCTGTTCGAGAACGGCGAGTTCGTCGGCGGGGTGTTCGCCACCGAGGACGTCACCGGCCGCAAGCGCCGCGAGCGTTCCCTGGAGGCGCTCCACGAGGCGACGCGCGCGATGATGCGAGCCGGATCGGTCGGGGAAGTCCTCGAGATCGCTACCGAGACGGCGAGCGATCTGCTCGGGCTGGCGGGCGTCGCGGGCTACCGGTTCGACGCCGAGCGGGGCGCTCTGACGGCGACGAGTCAGACGCCCGCCGCCAGCGAGTTCGTCGAACCCCGGACGACGACCATCCCGGAACCGGTCCGCGAAGCGTTCGAGGAGGGGACGACGATCGAAGCCGGGGGACTGACGGCCCTCCCGCTCGGGGAGTACGGCGTGCTGGCGGTGTTCGGGAGCGTCGACGGGGAGGCACGCTCGCTTGCGCGCGCACTCTGTGACGACGCGGAGGCGGCGCTCGACCGGGCCGACCGCGAGGCGACGCTGCGAGCCCGGCGCGAGCGCCTCCGGCGAACCAACGCGGAGCTCGAACGGCTGAACCGCGTCGTCGACCTGGTGCGCGACGTGACTGCCGCGCTCGTGCGGGCGGGCTCGCGCGAGGAGATCGAGACCACCGTCTGCGAGCGGCTCGCGGCCGCCGGTCCCTACCGCTTGGCGTGGATCGACGAGGGCACGGCGGGCGTCGATCCGACCGCGCGGGCCGGGAACGCCGGGCGCTCCCTTGCAGCGATCGAACGGGCCACAGAACGCTCGGCGACTCCGACGGCGGAGGCGATACGCACCGGCGAGGCGGTGTTCGAACGACTGCCGGAAGAGATGGCCGTCGTCGCCGTCCCGCTCTCGTATCGCGGGCGTTCCTACGGGGCGTTGGGCGTCTACGCGGACGGAACGGAACTGTTGGCGGAGGACGAGCGGGCCGTCCTCCGCGGACTCGGGGAGACGATCGGGTACGCGATCGACGCGATCGAGACGCGAACCGCGCTCGCAAGCGACGGGGTCACCCGTCTCGAGTTCGCGCTTTCGGACCCCGATAGCCTCCCGATTGCGCTCGCCGTGGGCGGCCACCTCGACCACCGGGGAGTGGTCCCCGGCTGTGACGACACGATCCGGTGGTTCCTCCGGGTCGATTCGGACGTCGAGGACGTCGAGGCCGCGGCGGCGAACCGGGACGGAGTCGTGGCCGTTCACCCGATCACGACCGACGGCCCTGCGGTGATCGAGTGCGTGATCTCCGCGCCGTGTCTGCTCTCGCCGTTCGTCGATCACGGCGTGACGATCACCTCGTTGCACGCGAGCAGCGGGGGCGCAACCATCACCGCGGAAACCGCCTCCGAGAGCGACGTTCGGCGGCTCTGTGAAACGCTCGAAGCGGAGTACGGCGTCGAGCTGGTCGGCCGTCAGGACCTCGAACGACCGCCCCGGACTCCCGAGGAGCGACGTTCGGCGCTGACAGAGGAGCTGACCGAACGCCAGTCGGAGATCCTCCGGCTGGCTCATGCGAACAGCTACTTCGAGACGCCGCGACGGGTGACGGGCGCGGAGCTCGCAGAGCGCCTCGACATCAACCGCTCGACGTTCCACCGCACGCTGCGGGCCGCCGAACGGGCGACCCTCGATGCGCTGTTCGACTGATCGGCGGCCCGCCGATGCAACAGGTTGCAGCCCACCGTTTTACGCCTCCCCGCCCTCGATACGGTTGCTGTGCCACAGGGCACGCCTCAGAGGCACCGGCACAGCGAAGCGCCACCGTCCGCGGGACGCGAGGTCGGCCGGTCGTGCGTTGGCCGCACACGCCGCCGGATAGCCCCCGTTACGTCCACGCTCCACACGACGCGATCGTCTCCCTCACGCTCTAACTACCGTCCGACCGCCGATCGCTCGAATCACCTCGAACCGTTCGGTACGGCTTTTATATTTCGGCGGAAAGAGCGAGTCACATGGCCGGAGGATCCGAGTCGCCGGGAACGCTCGACACCTACCGACAGTTCTTCTCGCTCGAACGCGACGTGCTCGTCCTCTCGGCCGCGATGTTCGCGTTCAGCCTCGGGTTCCAGATGACCTCGCGGTACGTCCCCGAGTACATGGCCGCGCTGGGAGCCAGCGCGTTCGTCATCGGACTCTTCGGCACCGTCGGGAACGTCATCAGCGCGCTCTATCCCTACCCGGGCGGCGCGCTCTCCGATCGGATCGGTTCGCGCGTCTCGCTGACCGTCTTCGGCCTGCTGTCGAGCCTCGGCTTCCTGTTCTGGCTGCTCGCGCCGACCCTCGGGACGGTAGTAATAGGGGGGATCGTCCTCGAACCGTGGATCTGGATCTTCGTCGGCCTCTTTCTCGCACAGGCCTGGAAATCGTTCGGGCTGGGCGCGACGTTCGCGATCGTCAAACAGGCGGTCCCGCCCTCCCGGCTCGCCCGCGGCTTTGCGAGCACCGAGGTCTTTCGGCGCTCTGCCTTCCTCGTCGGTCCGCTGATCGCCGCCGGGGTCCTGTACGTCTTCACCGATTTCGCCGTCGGCTTCCAGTACGTGCTCGCGATCGCGGTGGTTTTCGGCCTGCTGGCGACGGCCACCCAGCACTACCTCTACGATCCGGCGGGCGATTCGATCGGCAAGGAGTTCGAGGGAGTCAGTCAGATCGTAGCCGACCTGCGGGAGCTGCCGCCGGAGCTCCGTCCCCTGCTCGTCGGCGACACGCTCGTGCGCTTTGCAAACGGCATGGTCTACGTCTTTTTCGTCATCGTCGTCACCCAGTTTCTGGAGGTCGGGCTCGTAGTGGGTGGAATCGAACTCTCGCCGGCGGTCTTCTTCGGCGTCCTGCTGGCGATCGAGATGGTCGTGGCGCTGCTCTCGATGCCGCCCGCGGCACGGCTCGCCGAGTCGGTCGGACTGAAGCCCGTCGTGGCGGTCGGCTTCGGGGTGTACGCGGTCTTCCCGATCCTGTTGATCTCCGCTCCCGAGAACGCCCTCGTGCTCGCCGCGCTCTTTGCCTTTTCCGGGCTTCGCTTCGCCGGGCTACCCGCACACAAGGCGCTGATCGTCGGCCCGGCAGAGCGCGATACGGGAGGGAGAGTCTCCGGTGCGTACTACCTCGTGCGCAATCTCGTCGTGATCCCGAGCGCCGCCCTCGGGGGAGCCATCTACGGCGGATTCGCGATCCCCGGTACCGGCCTGTCGCTCGGGGGCAGCCCGACGTTCGCGTTCGCGCTGGCGAGCCTGATTGGGATCGCCGGAACGGTGTACTTCCTCGCGTTCGGCAAGGAGTTCGAGGCGTACGCCTAATCGCCCGCCGCGACCCGCGGGTCGCGTTCGAGTTTCGGCCCCGTAGATTCATCCACCGCTGTTTCCTATCGAGAGTGTGATCGAACGCAGCCGGCTCGGCGGGATCCTCGGGATCGCGTTGTTCGTCGCGATCCTCGCGGCGGCGGTCGTCCTCGGTCCGGAGCGTGCAGTCGGCGTCCTGCTGGGACTCGGCGACTCGGCGTGGCTGCTCCCGATCGTGTTCGGTCTCTACCTGATCCGACCGTTCGTCGGCTGGCCCCACAGCCCGTTCCCGGTCGCGGCGGGGTTTTATTTCGACCTGCTCGGGGGGCCCCTCGTCGCGTTCGTGGGACTGTTGCTCACGAGCCTGCCGCCCTTCGCGGTCGGACGATACCTCAACGACGAGGGCGCACTGGCCCGGCTGGGTGCGGTCGGCGAACGCTTTACCGGAGCGACCGGCGAGATCCGTGCCGTCGCGAGCGCCCGCCTGTTGCCCCTTCCCGCCGATCTCGTCTCCTACGGCGCGGGCGTGGGCGGCGTGCGGACGAGAGCCTTTGCGCTCGGGACGCTCGTCGGGGACGTCCCGTGGCTGGTCGGGCTGGTGTTCGTCGGCACCCAGTTGGAGACGATCACGGCCGAGGGGGTCGACGCCCTGCTCGCGCTGGTCGGCCTCGCGCTGCTCGCGAGACCGTTGGCCGAGCGGGTTCGGAGCTAGTCGGCGGGCCGGGCGGACGCGAGCGGGCGGATCGCGCCCTCGTAGCCGGACGGGGCGTCGAATCGATCCGGGTGGAGCACGTACGCGAGCAGTTCGAGCGAATCCACGAGGCGGTGGCTCGGGCGGTTCAGGTACGCCGAGCCGTCGATGACCGACACGCGCCCCTCGCGGACGGCCGCAAGCTCGGTCCAGCCCGGCCGCTCGGTGAGCTCGCGGGCGTTCTCGACCGCCTGTTCGATTCCGAACCCACAGGGCGCGATCACGAGCGCCTCGGGGTCGTACGTGACGACGCGCTCGAACTCGACGGGCGTCGAGGCCTCGCCGGGCTCGACGATCGCATACTCGCCGCCGGCGATCTCGAACAGTTCGGGCACCCAGTGGCCGCCGACCATCACGGGGTCCATCCAGTCGATATCGAGGGCACGCGGTCGGTTCTCGGGGTCGATAGGTGCGCGCTCGCGCACGCGCTCGATCCGCTCGCGACAGTCGGCGATGAGCTCCGTGGCCCGCCGCTCGCGGTCGATCGCCCGACCGATCCGCTCGACGTCCGAGAGGACGTCCTCCAGAGTGTGGGGATCGGTCGTCAGCACCTCACAGTCGAGCTCCAGCCGCTCGACGGCCTCCCGAACCAGAACGGTGTCGACCGCACAGACCTCACAGATCCCCTGCGTGACGATCAGGTCCGGATCGGCGCGTGCCAGCGCTTCGGTGTCGACCGCGTAGACGCCGCCCGATCCCTCGGCCTCCAGAACCTGCTCGTCGATGCTCGCGCTGTCGGCGGTTTCGTCGCCACGCGAGACGGTCATTGTCGGCAGATCCCGGCCTTCGGGGGGGTGATCGCAGCTGTGTGAGACGCCGGCGGGCGTGACCCCGAGTTCGGCGACGATCTCCGTCGCGGAGGGAAGCAGCGTGACGACGTTCATCGATGCCTCGTCTACCCGCCACCGAGGCATAGGGGTTGTGCCCCACTAGAGGAAGTCGAAAGGAGGGGTGCCCGACGATCCCAGTGTGGGGACCTACCCGCGTCAGACGACGTTCTCGTTCGCCGGGGCGGACGTGACGTCGATGCCGGCCTGACGCAGCAGCTCTCGCGTCATCATGTCGTGAAGGAACGTCTTCTCCTCCAGGTTGAGATCGATGCGCGTGACCTCGGTCAGCCACCCCGCGATGTTCCGGTCGGCGGCGGCCTTGTGGATGAGCAGCGGCCGGTCCTTCGAGACGGGATCGCCGACGCTGAAGGCGTGGTCGGGTAGGTCCCGCTCCGCCCGCTCGTTCATGTATTCTTCGTTCAGGTAGTCGACCGTGTTCTCCGCGTGTTCGACGACCCCCGACGTGGGAAAGATCGCCTGCCCGACGCTGCCGCGTTGGTACAGCGTGGTCGAGGTGTGCATGTCGACGATGATGTCCGGGTCGACCCGGAGAAGTTCGTCCCAGAGGCCCGCTGCGACGTCCGTCGTCGGGCTCTGGCCGACCGGGAACTGCCGGTTCAGATCGCCCTCCGGTCCGTGGTTGTTCCCCCGATCGACGGCGGCCTTGTTCGCCTCCGGGACGACGACCAGCGTCCCGCGGTTGATCGCGTAGTCGGTCGCGAGGTGGGCGGCCTCGATCCCCCCGAGTTCGTTACCGTGAACGCCACCGAATATCATCACGGTTCGCCCCTCGTTGGGCGACGAGATCGTGTGCACGCTCGTTTCGTACATCGTTCCATCGAGGATCGTGTGCTCCTCCCGGTCGACCCCGTCGTGGGCGGCCCGACCGGTGCGGGCCGTCGCCCCGATCGCGCTCGTCGCGAGAAGCCCACCCGTCGCCTGGAGAACGGTCCGTCGCGACGCGTCGCCCGGGAAGCTCGGTCGGTCGACCTGTCGGGCCGATGGGGCGTCGGGTTCCGTCTCGTCCGAGAGGACGATGGGTTCGGGAGGAGTCCTCGGCGCACGTAACCGTCGGAGCCAGTCCGACAGCGTCGACACGCAACCGGAGCCACCCATCTCGTCGAGCGATTCGATCCCCGACTCGCTCACCCGTAACCCTGCTTTCGGCGTGCGGACGGTGTCCGATGACGCGTCCGTCCCCTCGCGTCGAGCGACTCGCTTGCCGGGGTTCCGTTCGCTCGATTCGCACGATAGTACAGGGTCACTCGCCATGAGTTGCTAAAATGTGAGCACTGTAATAATACCCGGTCAGACGGTCGTCACACAATCATTAAATAACCGAGTAGACATTAGGAATATAAACAACGAGCCCCGAAACAACCGGAAGGCGGCGGGGGATCGATGGGAACTTCGGTATCGACGAGAGAGGGGAGAGCGATGGGTCGGTGGAACTACCGGGCGACGGTCATCACGCTGTGTACGCTCGCCTTCTTCGCGACGATGGTCGCCCGGCTGGTCATCAGCCCCGTCGTGCCGGCGATCGAGGCGGAGTTCGAGGTGAGCTCGGCGGTCACCGGCGCGGCGCTGACGGGACTGTGGATGGCCTACGCGCTCGCGCAGTTCCCCTCCGGCGTGCTCGCGGATCGGTACGGCGAGCGGACGGTGATCCTCGCGGCCGTCGGCCTGACCGCGCTCGCGAGCGGCCTGCTCGCGCTCTCGCCGACCATCTACGCGTTCGTCGCCCTGACGGTTCTTCTGGGTGCGGTCGCGGGGCTGCACTACAGCGTCGCGACGACCCTGCTGACGAAGGAGTTCGAGAACATCGGTTCTGCGATCGGGATCCACAACTCCGGTGCGCCGCTTGCGGGCCTGCTCGCGCCGATCGCCGCCGCCGCGGTCGCCGGCTGGGTCGGCTGGCGCGTCTCGATCGCGCTCGGGGCGCTGACCGCCGCCCCGATCTTCCTCCTGTTCGCGTGGAAAGTACGAGAAACGAAGGCGGCCCGCCCGAGCCAGCCGATGCGCGAACGCTTCGCGTTCGGCCCCGTCAAACGCCTGCTTTCGCGCCCCCAGATCGCCTTCACGGCGGGGATCGCCATCTGCTGTGAGTTCGTCTGGCAGGCGACCGCCTCCTTTCTGCCCGCGTTCCTGATCGCGCACCACGGCTACTCCGTCGGCCTCGCGAGCGCGCTCTTTTCGGCGTACTTCGTCGTCCACGGGATCACCCAGCCGCTGGTCGGTTCGCTGTCGGATCGTCTCGGTCGCGAGGGGGTCGCCGCGGGCTGTGTCGTCCTCGGCATCGCGGGCTACGGGTTCCTGATTCTGGGCTCCGGACTTCCGATCGTGATCGGAGCGACCGTCCTGATCGGGACCGCGATGAGCTGGGGCGCGGCGGTCCTCCCACGCTTCATGGACCACCTCTCGCCCGAGGAGCGCGGCGCGGGCTTCGGGCTGGTGCGTACGACCTACATGATGGCGAGCGCGACCGGCAGCGCGGTGGTCGGGACGATCGCCGCGTTTTCCTCGTGGGGCGTCGCCTTCTCGGTGTTCGTCGTCCTCTTGAGCGTCGTCGTGCTCGCGCTCGTGGCGAACCGCGCGCTCGAACTGGGGCTCTGAACCCAGTAGGCTTATAGTCGTGATCGATCGACTGACGGGTATGGCCCGATCAGACCGTACGGAGGGAGACGCATGGAACTCACGCTGATCCTGATCGCGATAAGCGTCCTGCTCGCGCTGCTCTCGCCGATCGCCTTCGCGATCTTCCTCTTTACCCGCGATCGCGAGTCGACCAGCGACGAGGGGCACGTCGAAGCGTAGTTCGGTTCATCCGCTCGCGGGAGTTTCGCGAGCGCTCCCGGACGCGCTCTGCTTTCGCTTCGTCGAGGATTCCGACCAGTTCGGAGAGCGGGTGCACAGTCATCTCGGATCTCCGTGTTCCACTCGATCGAGCGGCGGGCACTCAGCCTCATCACTGTCAGTCTCCAGTGGACTCGCGGGGAGTTCCGCGAGCCGAACAGAGAGGGAGTCAAACGAGGAGAGACGAAGGCAAGCGAACGCGTGGTGGACTCATAGGGAGTATCGTAGGAGTTCATAGGTTCCAAACGTGGGATCGAGAGACGTAATCGGATCGAACCCACGAAACATCCGATTGGCTACGATAATCCCTATCAGTCGTGGCAGAGCTGTCCCCTGCCGAATGCAGGACTTGGGCCACCGTGAGCACATCAGCATCGTTCCAAGTGGAGTACATCCGGTAGCCTACCGGTTTTCTCGACGGACCGGGGTGTTATCCGCCCTCGTTATCCGGCGAAGTGACGGTGAGGGCGCTTTCGGTCAGAGTTCGGTGTGCACGGCGAAGCCGATTCGAGAGCGCCTGCTGTGAGATTCCGAACTCCTCGGCCAGCTCGCTTGCCTGCGTCGAGCGGGGAATCTCGTAGTACCCCGAGCGAAGCGCCGCGAGGAGCGTTTCGCGTTGGGTTTCTGTGAGGGTGGGCATGGACTCCGCCGTCGGCTGCGAGGGATGATAGAGGCGACTGAGATCCATAGTAAGATCGTTCTCGTCCATGTGCTCCTTGAGCTGCGTGACGTCGTCCCCGCTATCGAATCGCAACTCCAGCTCCCACCGATCGTCGCGTCCCGTCGCATTCAGCAGTATTGCACCCGTTTCGGTGTACGCGTAAACGACCGACTCTACGTCTTGCACCCAGCTGGCTCGGTACAGAACCGCCTCTCGGAGCTCGTCGAGCTTTACGAGGTCCTCGACGGAGGGGTCGTTCTCCGCCGCCGCCTCGAACAGTTCGTTGCTCCCGTTCGACGTCCAAAAATACGGCATGATCCGATCGGGCTCGTGGGCGACAACGCGCTCGACTTCGACGATCATCTCCGGCACTTCTGACAGCGTCTCGGCGAGCGCGAACTGATCCGCCGGCACGGTGAACTCGGCGATGACGCTCATATTGTTACCGAACACTTTCACCGCCATCTACATTAAGACGTTGTTATCTCAACCCATCAGGCTTCTTCGGAGCCGATCGTACTCCCTTATGAGCGTCACCGTCCGCGAGGGGAAGAGTACGTGGATGAGCTCTGTGGGGGCGGGCGATGCTCGACGGGGAGCCTCTGACATCACCCCGTTTTACGGAACCTCCGACAGCGTCCGGTACTCTGTCGTAGCAACCGTCCAGACACTTCAATGGAACAATAGGTTTCGAGTAGAGCCAGCCATCTCTACCGTAGCTCCTCGGTGGGCCGGGTCGACAGTCGTTTTCGACAGGGGAGCAGCTCGTCGCCGTTCGATTCGCGGAGCGACGCTGCAGTTCGCGCGATCGGGGCGACAAACGAACTCATCTCCGTGCGAGTACTGTCCGTACAGCGCAGATGGACTCGCTAGGAGGGCGAAGCGTCGCTGTCGAGACAGCCCAGTCACTGATGCCCCGATTCGTGACTCCGAGGTTGATACTCCTTCGTTCACCCGATCGTACATAGCCAGCGATGGAGGAGATCAGTCGATCACGACCGTCTCACTCGCCTCGGAACGGTGTCTACATCATCACAGAGAGGTGAGCGATCGAGGCCGAACCCGTAGATCGACAGCCACAACCCCGAGCGATCGTTCCGGCTCTCGTCGAAACCACCACCGTCGCAGGAACGGTTATCCCGCTGTAATACAAGTATTACACATGGCGACAGTGAGCGTTCGTATCCCCGACAGGATGAAAGAGAAGATGGACCAGTTCCCCGAGGTCAACTGGAGTGCCGTCCTCAGAAACCAGCTCGAAGCGGAGTTGGATCGGCGCGAAGGGCGGGACATCGCCCGCGCGGTGCTCGTTAGCGAACGGTTGAGCAACAGCGTCGATCCCGACTCGCTGGGAGAGTACGACTCCGCCGAAACGATCCGCACGTATCGTGATTCACGTCACGGTCCCGAGGAGCGAGAGGATGGATAACGCTACGACGGTCGTTATCGACACGAGCGTCGCCGCGAAGTGGTATCTGCCGGAAAAACACCATGAAGACGCACGCCGGCTCCGGGATCACTTCCTCGAGGGAACGGTCGATCTGACCGCGCCAAGCGTGTTTCCATACGAGGTCATCAATGCGCTGCGATACAGCGGCCAGTTCGGCGAGTGCGAGTTAGAACAGGCGGCAGGAACCCTCCCGAGCTACGGAATCGATCTCGTGCCGTTTCACCGATTAGAAGGACTCGTGTCGGTGGCGTTCGCTATCGAGAACACGATCTACGATGCGTCGTATATCGCGCTGGCGGCTGCACAGGACGCCGTTGTCTACACGGCTGATCGGAAACTCATCGATGGACTCACAGAAACCGAGTACGAGGAGTACGCCGAACACGTCCGGTCGGTTCCATCGGCGTAACCCTCGCTAATCAGACACTCGATCTGCTCGCTGTCCTCCACGGACTACAGGCGAGTACGTTCTCATTGAAGTGGACTCGGGGAGATCTGAACCCGGTCGTTCCGCTTCGCTCCACTCCCTGCTCAAATCCCGGCTCGCCCTTCGCTCACAGAAGCTCGCTCATGGACTCGCTGGGAGTCCCGCGAGTGAGCGTAGCGAACGAGGGGGACTGAGCGAGTCCACTGACCGAAGTCGAGCGAAGCGAGACGGAGGGAAGTGGACTCGCTGGGATTTGAACTCAGTCGTTCCGCTTCGCTCCACTCCCTGCTCAAATCCCAGCTCGCCATTCGCTCGCAAAAGCTCGCTCATGGACTCGCTGGGATTTGAACCCAGGGCCTCTTCCTTGCGAAGGAAGCGATCTACCACTGATCTACGAGCCCGCACCCCCTCCTACCCGCCGACGTTATTTGTGTTTTCCGTTTCGAACGTCGAGGATCCGCGCGCGTCCGGCGAGCAGCCCCAGAACCAGCCCGGTGAAGTGGGCGATCAGCGCGACGCCGGGCGCGCCGGTCGCGAGCGTCACCACCGCCGCGAAGACGACGAACAACAGCAACTGCGCCCGCCCGCTCAGCCGGAATCGGTTCAGTAGCGTCGCCGACACCACGTTGCCCGCGAGCACGTAGCCCATCAGCGCGAAGATCGCGCCGCTGGCCCCGAGCACGCCCTGGGCCGGCCCCGCGAGGCTTCCCAGCGTGATCTGGGCGACGCCCGCGATCACGCCGGTCGTGATGAAAAACGCGTGAAATCGGAGTCGGGTCGTGCGCCGTTCGACCAGCAGCCCGAAGATCACCAGCGCGGCGGCGTTCGCGAGCAGGTGGCCCATCCCGCCGTGGGCGTAGACGCTCGTCACCAGCGTCCACGGACGCACCTCGACGGGCGGCGCGAGCACGAAGAAAAACGCCATCAGCCCGACGAGGTCCACCGCCGTCTGGAGGGCGAAAACGACCGCGAAGACGAACAGCGTCTCGACCGTCGGACTGCCGCGTCGGCCGCTCATACCCGACGATAGGGACGAACGGACAAAAGTGGGTATGGTGGGTGAGTCGCTACCCGTCGAAACGCGAAGCGAAAAGTCCGTCAGTCCTCGAGGACGATCTCGATCGAGACGTCGTTGGGGACCTGAATGCGCATGAGCTGTCTGAGCGCGCGCTCGTCGGCGTCGAGGTCGATCAGGCGCTTGTGGACACGCATCTCCCAGTGTTCCCACGTGGCCGTTCCCTCGCCGTCCGGCGATTTTCGCGCCGGGATCTCGAGCGTTTTGGTCGGTAGCGGGATCGGGCCCGACACCGAGACGCCGGTCTTGTCGGCGATCTCGCGGACGTCCGCACAGATGTCGTCGAGGTCGTTCGGACTCGTGCCGGCGAGTCTGACGCGTGCCTGCTGCATCTATTTCTCGTTGACCTCGAGGACTCGACCGGCCGCGATGGTCTGTCCCATGTCACGCACCGCGAAGCTCCCGAGTTCGGGGATCTCCGAGGACGGCTCGATGCTCAGTGGCTTCTGCGGGCGGACGGTGACGACCGCGGCGTCGCCCGACTGGATGAAGTCGGGGTTCTCCTCTT